>JADFOC010000135.1 GCA_022563075.1 Pseudomonadota bacterium | reverse complement strand
GGCTGGTCCGATGGCCGCGCCCGCTGGAGGTGTCTCGCCTTGGCTAATCCCATGTTATCCAGCTAAAACGGCTTAGCCTGGTATCCAGCACTGCCTTTTGTGCAGGCCGCTATCATCTCCGCCAGGGCCAGATGCTTGGCAATGGCAGCACAAGACTGACTTAACGGTTTAGAGTAGCTGGTCCAACCATTGCCTGACGATTGAATCGGTTTGATCTTGATCCCGTTTCCGAAAGCACTCATGGTGGCTAAATGGATATTCAGTACTATTTGGCGCATCGGCGGCGCTTTGAAATTTTTGTATAGGCATCATTTTTTTACTGTTCGCTGGCACCAATGCCACTACCGAGGTCACGGAGAATATTCGAGCCGGTGCCGGCGCTGATTGGCTGGGGGCATGATCGGCCGGCGTTAGATGGAGGAGATACTTTGATCGGTTTCAAACTCAGTCAGCGGTGACTCATTGGGTTGGGAAAAACCACGGGAGTCGCCAGGTTTGATTAGTTATAGGCTCGGTGAATGAACGCATTCATGCGGCTAAGTCATCCAGCAGGTGACCCAGATTTTCGACAGCGCCATAAATGACCATGATGCCGAGCAGGACGATGCAGAGGCTGAAGAGAAGCCACTGTCCGCGCTTGCGATGCACTACCAGTCCGTTTATCACCGTGGCGTCGGGCGAGCATGAAGAATCTCTTCTTAGCTGCAAGGACAGCAGGTGTGGGAGATTGAGAATGCCGGCCAGCAGTGGCCCACCCAATACGATTACCCCCGCCGCCGTGTTGGCGGTGGCTGTGTCCCAGAAAGAGGAGTCGATAACCACCGCGAGTTGCACCACTCCCATCTCATAAAAAGCGAGGTTAATGCCCACAAATAGCAGAGCTGGCAGGCAGAGCACGATGCCGCTGTACAGTGCGATATCTGCCGACAAACCGAAGTGCAGTCGTCCATTAGAAAAAGCTGGCGCCGCATCCTGCAAACGACTCGCATCCATCTCCAGTACCGAGGCCAGTGCCTTGATAGATTCGGCGGAGCAGGCTTGGCCCGATTCGATCCGCTGCACGGTTCTTAAACTGATGCCGGCCATCTGCGCCAGTTGTTCTTGCGACCACACATGCGTCATTCTTGCGCGGTGTACCAGGGATGATAATGATTCGGAATTGGAGGAAGTCAATTGGCTATCTCCTTCGACTGGAATTTGTGACGTAGCAGTATCGCAGAAAGAAAGCGGCATGATGACGACAAACTTATGACTGTCACCACGATGCCACATCGATGCGACGACTACCGCACAAGTTAGTGCCAGAGCGCGTATTAAATACAGTCGTCTGACACTCAGTTCAATGCCAGCGGCTTAGTCCTTTAAGCCAAATGTCATCACCACATTGCCGGCCGCTATGGTAACGAACTGTTCCCCATCTACAGAGAATGTCATCGGTGCTGCATGCACGCGCGCGCCGAGGGAAACGTTCCACAGCTCTTCACCGGTGCGGGCGTCCAATGCATAGAAGTAGCCATCCACGCTGCCGCTGAACAGTAAATTACCTGCGGTGGTGCTGATACCGGCAGAGGAACGGGGTTGGATCGGGAATTCCCAGCGGATGTCACCGGTGCTTGGGTCGAGGGCCCGTATCGCGCTGAAATAAGTGTCGATAGGTTGGATATATTGTCCACCGCCGCCGGTGAAACGTTCGCCTTCGGTGTATTCTTCATCTCGCTTGAAAAATTTCTGCTCGCCGTCGAATGCGTTCACATAGAACAAGCCGGTCTGCGGGCTAAACGCGGGTGACCACCAATTAGTAGCACCCCCGATGGAGGGTGATACCACAATGCCTTCATAGGTTGGGAACATGCCGGGAACCCGAATGGGTCTGCCGTTTTCATCCAGTCCCTGGGCCCAGGTTTGCAGGGCGTAGGGTTTGCCTACCAGGAAGTCGCCATTCTCACGATCGATGGTGTAGTAGAACGCATTGCGATTGGCCCACATCATTACCTTACGCAGGCGACCCTGGTAATTGATATCCGCCAGAATAGGTACCTGAATCGCATCCCAGTCGTGCACATCATGGGGCGTAAACTGGAAATACCATTCAATTTCGCCGTTATCGGCATTCAGTGCCAGGGCGGAATCCGAGTACAGATTATCCCCCAGGCGGGCATCCCCGTTCCAATCGGGACCCGGGTTTCCGGTACCCCAATAGATCTGGTTCAGCTCAGGGTCGTAGGAGCCGGTAATCCAACTGGCGCCACCGCCGGTTTGCCAGGAGTCCTCCGACCAGGATGAGACATCCGGGTTACCCGGACCGGCGATGGTATAAGTACGCCATAGCCGTTCACCGGTGGCCGGGTCATAGGCATCGATAAAGCCGCGGATGCCAAATTCGCCGCCGGCGACGCCGGTCACTACCTTGTCTTTGACGATCAGGGGCGCCGCCGTCTTACTGTAGCCCTTGGCATAATCTGCCACCGCCACATCCCAAAGCAGGTTGCCGGTGCGGGCATCCAGCGCCACCAGATGTGCATCCAGGGTGCTCATGAACAGCGTCTCACCGAGTATGGCCACGCCGCGGTTGTTGCGTCCGCAACAGATACGCAGATCCTCCGGCAAGTCATGGTCATAGCGCCAGTAACGACGACCGGTTCTGGCATCCACCGCCACCACGTTGCTGGGCGCCTCGGTAATAAACATGATGCCATCGACCACGATGGGCACGGTTTCGGCACGGTCGATCACTGGAATCTGGTAGGCCCACTTGAGTTCCAGGTCGGCGACGTTCGAGGTATTGATCTGGTCCAGCTTGCTGAAACGTTGGCTGCTCAAATTACCGGAGTACATCAGCCAGTTTTCGGGTTCGTCCGCCGCATTGAGCAGTCGTTCCCAGGTTACCGGGCTGAAGGCCGGTGTCATGGTGGTCTGGAATGGCTCTTCCTGTGCCGAGACTTGAACGGCTAAGCTCAATGATACCAGCAGGATCGCGAGTCGTTTCATGCTTAGTTCTCCTTTCGCAGAGAGAAGAGATAGGCGACCAAATCGTCTATTTCGCTCTCGCTGAATGTCTGTGCATAGCTTGGCATGGTCGAGTCTTCGACCCGTTCATAGGATTGCATCTGTTCCTTGCTGAATGACCAAAGATTGGCATTGGCGTCGATGAGACGGATCCCAAAGGTGTCTTCGCCCATGCGCCAGCCTTCGACCACGGTGCCGTCGGTGGCGGTGGCTCGAATTGTCCACCAGCGTGGTAGCACGGTCTCATTGGGGTCGATCAGGTCGGTCTTCAGTTCATCCGGGTCACGGCGTTCGCCCACCCGCGACAGGTCTGGACCCCGGCGTCCACCGACACCCCCGACCATGTGGCAACTGCCGCAATCGCCCCGGCCGGTAAACAGAGCAGCGCCCGCCGCTACCGAGCCGGGCAGATCGAAGTTGGCAGGATCGGTGTTGAGGGAGGCGATATAAGTGACCAGTTGCCAGACCTGCGGGTCCGGTACATCGGCACTCACCGGCAGCATGGCAGTACCGGCAATCCCCTCGCGAATGATGCGAAATACACCGGCATCGCTGCTGGCTCGTGAGAGTCTGACGGTGAGATCGGGCGCGCCGGTCTCATCATTGCCTTTCGCATCTAAGCCATGGCAGCGAGAGCATTGTCGCTCGAAATAACGTGCGCCCAGTCTGATATCGACGCCGGTATTGTAGAGGTTGATAAACCCTGTTTCCTGCGCGAGGGCAGGGATATTGGTGAGGCTAAAACAGAAGGTTCCGCCGACCAGGAGCCATTTCCACCAAAACTTCGAATTCAAGCCCATGCTCACTCCTTTGTTCTTGTGGTGTTGGTGAGGACGCCTAGTGTAACACCTGAAAATCACGCTGCAATTAGTAGAGACAGGAGTGGCGGGCTCGAACAGAGGCTTGAACCTCGATCGCTGTCTCTGTTTCACTTGGGAGCCGTCTACTCCATCGCGCCCAAGCTCATCATCAAGAACCCAGAAAACGCGGGGCTGTTGGGTGACAAACAGGGATCGACCTTGGATTTCATGTCATTGATGATGGCTCGGTATTCCTCATAAAAAGCCCACGACGGCATCGGCTTATAGGTCAGCGAGTGCAGTTCTAATTGCGCAATCACCAGCTTGGTGGTGGTGGGTTTGACAAAAACCTCGTGCTGCGGTCGAAAGTAAACCGGGCAAATACTGATCAGTGACCACTTCGTCATTTTGCCGATCTTGAGCACATCCAGAATTTTTTCGAATCCTTTGCGCTGATCGCCATGTAGCTGCTCTTTCAAACCAGCCACCAGTAAATTCTTTTCCTTAGGGCGCAGAGAGTTTGCCAGATCCTTAAACTTCGGTTTCTCGAAGATGGAAACCATCGAAGAACGAGCGATGATCTTCACCATGTTGTCGATGATGTCTTGGGTATCTCGAAAATTTTTCTTGGCGAAACACTCTTGGGTTAGCACAATCATCTTGTCCACTTTATGTCGCTTGCCGATGGCTTGCATGTCGGGATGGGCGAAGCCTCCCGGATAGCGATTGAGAAACCAGCGTTCTGCCTGCTTGAGTTTTTCGAAATTCATCTCAGGTCCCGTACTGCGGTTATTTTTCCGATGGCAGGCACGCTCCACCTCCACCTCAATTTTGATAGAGAAGAGCCTGTCCCATGCTATCTTCTGCACTGCGGCAAAAGCTTAATCCATCTGAGCTGCATTGGCAGTAGTAAAGCAGGATTGTTCGCTATTGAAAAACGGAATAACCAGTACCGGCATATTATGCATGCTATTGGTTCTGGCGGTGGCACCGATGCTAGGTTTTACGCTGTGGACGCCATCCGCAGGTGGAGTCGTCTTCGGCGGCATCGGAGTGGTTGATCAGGTCGAAGCATTGTCGGCATCGATCACGGAAACACAGAAGCGCTCGCACTTGTGATGACTGTGTTATTGGACATGCTGTTTCCCCTCTTGTATGCAGGCTGGTTCGCCGGGCTTGCGTTTAAATACACGGGCAAGTTGGCAAGCCGGCTGGCAGTTCCGGCAATCGCGGTAATACCAGTCGATATTGGGAAAGCACTATGCAATTAATTCCACCTGGCGGTAATCAAGGCCTGCCCGGACTAAAAGCCCTGCTGAGCCCGACAATATTCCGGTTGCTGTATATGGCCGCCTCCATCGCGATTGCCGCACTGAGCGTCGGCCTCTTCAAACAATTCAACAACCGACAGGAGACTTCTCGATGACAAGTCAATTGCAAAAATGTGAACGCCTTGCCGAACTACACCGAGCCAGCTCGGCCTGGGTAATCCCCAACCCGTGGGATGTCGGCTCGGCCAAGCTCTTGCAGGGACTGGGATTCAAAGCCCTGGCGACAACCAGTTCGGGGTTTGCCTACACGCTGGGCCGGGTCGATGGGGAAGTCAGCCTCGAAGAGAAACTGCAACATTGCCGTCAGCTCGCCGCTGCAACCACCATCCCGTTGAATGCAGATTTTGAAAATGGATTTGCCGACGCACCCGAGGCGGTGGCAGATAATATCAAGCGACTCGCCGCTACCGGAGTAGCTGGCTGCTCTATCGAAGACTATGGCCGAGACGATCATACTCTCTACGAGTTTTCGTTGGCGGTAGATCGGGTGCAAGCCGCCGCCGAAGTGATTAAGGAATTGGATGTCCCGTTGCAGCTTACCGCGCGAGCAGAAAACCTGTTGCGCGGGGTACAGGACCTGGACGACACCATCAAACGCCTGCAGGCATTCGAAGCCGCCGGAGCTGATGTCTTATACGCGCCGGGAATTAGAACCCTGGAACAACTGCGCCAGATCACGGCTGAGATAAATAAGCCATTTAACGTATTGGCATCGTTTATCCCTGGGGCCACTGTGGCACAACTCTCTGCCGCCGGGGCGACCCGAATCAGCGTCGGTGGGGCGCTTAACTGGGCGGCGGTGGCCCCGGTGCTTCAGGCAGGCAAGCAAATGTTGCAGCAGGGTTCGTTTAGCTGGCTTGCGAACATGGCCGCTGCAGGCGAAGTCAAAAACTTGTTAGGAGACGACTAAGTCCTCATTCCCACTGCAATCAACGTTCAAACTGCACCGCACTGTCGTCAAATACTAGCTCGCTGGTATCCTGGGGACACAGTGATAGCTGTGTGCTTCGTTGCAGGACAAGGTGGCTGTCGTCTTCCAGTTGTAGAAACAATATTCCCGAGATGGACTGGGCACTTCCGCTGGCTATCGAGTGTTCCCGATTGCGCAAAGTATCCCAACAATAACTGCTACCGTCCGCGCCGACATCGCTGAATGCGCGGTTGGTGGTTCCCGACTCTTGGAAATCGAAGAAGTAGGCATCGGTTCCCAGCAAGGCATACAACCAGAACCCTTTAGAACAGGAGAAGTCATCCCCCCTCCGCTTGGCAGTACCGAACTCAGAAAGGCCGACGAGAAAGGGGATTGCTAATGGAAGTGGCATTGAAACACGCCTTGCAAAAAGTATTCAGGCGGGTCAATAAAAACTTTATCTTCGAAAACGACACCGGGGGGGAGCATTGGGAAATGCCGCCGCCAGGGTACGATGCTAACAAAATACTACGAGATGATTGCGACGGTTTTTGTCTGGCTTGTCGCATCTTGTTGCGGCGCGATCAAATTCCAAATCGTTTGGTTTATTGTGAAGTGGAAGGAGAGAGACATCTGGTGGTAGAAGTAGAAGGCTGGATTCTGGACAACCTGCAACAGAGAGTGGTTTCCAATAAAGTCTTGCGCCACTACCGTTGGCTCAGAATTTCAGGTTACGCAGCGGGAGAGCCATGGCGTGAAATCGTGAGCCCTGTCAATTGCTAAGCTGCCGCTAACGAGGTTCCAGCCGGAAAAAATACCTCGGCGGAAAACCGGTCAAGACTCGAAAAACGATACCCAGGTTGTTGTCGCTGTCGACACGATCGTGTTCTTCATCGCTTACCGCCACGGCTAGATAAGGTGCTGGCTCACCATCCAGATCCAGGGCGATTTGTACGTGGGGATTCGCCGATGCCTGTCGGTACCAGGCCCGCGGCCAGTGATTCGCGGCCACGTAGAGCTGGCCATTACTTTCGAGGCGAGCCAGGACACGGTCGTT
>JADFOC010000134.1 GCA_022563075.1 Pseudomonadota bacterium | reverse complement strand
TTCAGAACCGCGATCCCGTGCGAACGGCTGCGACCAAAGGACAACTGACAATCGAGAACTCGAAACCGATGCTTGCCGGCTATTCGCGTGCGAGCGTCAATCACACGGGAACGGCTGCGGCTCGAACGGATACGGCAAACCCTGAAACGCTCCGATGACCCGCATGATATCGGTGATGTACACCTTCCCATCCGGAAGCGTGGGCTCGACATCAATCCGCGTCTTGCGAGGGAACCCGGGCTTGCTGACGAACGTCTCTACCATCGCCAGCACGTCGCTCGTCACGTCTACCGTTCCGTCCGGCGCGGTCCAGTATCCGGCCTCGGCGTCGTACGGTCCGACTACGTCTCCCCAGGCTCGTGTGGAGGTTGAGCGGCAACACGTCCACCGACGGCGTCGGTGGCTCGCCCTCGTCGAAGAACTCGACGGTGTACGTCGCGTCCGGGATCACGGTGTAGTCAAAAACCTGCACCTCGCCGTACTTTGACCAAACCGCAAAGAACGGATCGCACTGAAGCGAGGCCACCAGGAAGTCGTCGTAGCCTGGAATGGCGGGCCCCAGGCTGTGGCCGTTCTCACTGATTTCAAACGGCTCACCGACCCACATGCTTCGGCCGTTCAGCGTGTCGAACGGTGCCGGTAGGTCGGTAAACGACACGCGAACCGCTCGGACCGCGCCGGGAGCATCCGTCAGTGGACAAGAGGCAGACTGCGTCTTCGGAAAGGCGATCACCTCACGAATCGAAGTCGCACCAGTCATCAACATGATCAGGCGGTCTAAGCCGAAGGCGATGCCACCATGGGGTGGACAACCATAGCTTAATGCCTCTAGTAGAAAACCAAATTTCTCTTCGGCTTCTGCTGCGGCAATGCCCAGTACCCGGAACACCGCCTGCTGCATTTCTGGCTTGTGTATACGAATAGAGCCGCCGCCCAACTCGGTCCCGTTCAACACCATATCATAAGCACGGGACTGCGCCGCCAGGGGGTTATCCGCCAACTGCTCAGCACTGCAGGCAGGTGCCGTAAACGGATGATGCAGCGGGGTCAAGCTACCATCGCTGGCGGTCTCGAACATGGGAAAGTCAACCACCCATAAGGGTGCCCAACCGCTACGTACCTGACCAAGGTCTTCGGCTACTTTGACTCGCAGCGCGCCAAGCGCCTCGTTGACCACCTTGGCTTTATCGGCCCCGAAGAAGATGATGTCTCCGGTTTTCGCCTCGAGCAATTGCATCAAGCTGGCAATCACATCGGCCGACATGAATTTCAAGATGGGAGACTGCAATCCTTCAACGCCGCCTTCGATATCGTTCACCTTGATCCAGGCCAGTCCCCTGGCACCGTAGATGGATACGAACTCGGTATAGCCATCGATCGCCTTACGGCTTAGACTGGCGCCCTGTGGCACCCTCAGTGCCACCACCCTGCTTTCCGGATCTTTGGCCGGACCGCTGAAAACCTTGAAATCAACCGCTTGCATCAATTCGGCAATATCAACCAACTCCAGTTCGATGCGTAAATCGGGTTTATCGGTACCATAGCGATTTAAGGCTTCAGCGTAGGACATTTGCGGAAAGTCTCCCAATTCCACAGCAAGATGCTGCTGGAAGACGTGTTGCATCAATTCTTCCATTACTGCCATGATTTGCTCTTCATCCATGAAGGAGGTTTCAACATCGATTTGCGTGAACTCCGGTTGCCGGTCTGCTCTTAAATCTTCATCCCGGAAACACTTGGCGATTTGATAATAACGGTCCATGCCCGATACCATCAGAATCTGCTTAAACAGTTGCGGTGATTGCGGCAGTGCAAAAAATCGGTTTGGATGGGTTCGACTCGGCACCAGGTAGTCGCGCGCCCCTTCCGGAGTCGCCTTGGTCAGCAGCGGGGTTTCGATGTCGAGAAAACCATGACTATCGAGAAAATTTCTTACGGTACTGGTGACTTTAGAGCGAAATCGCAAGCGCTCTGCCATCTCTGGACGGCGCAAATCGATGTAGCGATAGCGCAGTCGAACATCTTCTCCCACCTCGGCATGCTCATCCAATTGAAAAGGTGGTGTCTTGGCCACATTCAATACCTCCAGCTCTTTCCCTAGAACTTCGATCTTACCGGTGGCCATTTCCGGGTTGACGGCGCCCTCGGGCCGGAGACGCACTCGGCCTTTCACCCGTATCACGAATTCATTGCGCACGTCCTCGGCAATGGCAAAGCTCTCCTGAGTATCTGGATCATAGACCACCTGGGTAATTCCTTCGCGATCGCGCAGGTCCAGAAATATCACACCGCCATGGTCCCGGCGTCGATGAACCCATCCACAAAGGCTGACTTCCTGGCCTACAAATGACTCGTCTAGTTCGCCGCAATAGTTACTGCGCATGCTGAAATCCTGTGCTTAATCTATGTTAAATCATACTCATCTAGCGGTGGGAATTACCAATTTAACGGGAGTTGGTTGCCGCCGGCGCAGCCGGTTTACTGGATGAGGCTTGGCTCTGTTTCTTCGCCGGGTCCTTCTCGGATTTTTTCTCCTTGCTGTCCACCTTCGGCTTGGTTTCCTTTTCCGATTTAGCAGCGGCGCCGGCGCTCGAGTCAGATTCATGCAACTGTTTCTTCTTACCAGTCTTGAAGTCAGTCTCATACCAACCGCTGCCTTTAAGACGGAAACTCGTTGCGGAAATCAATTTCTTCAACTTGGATTCATTACAAACCGGACAATCGGTTAACGGGTCATCACTAAATTTTTGCAGAGCCTCCAGTGTGTGCTCACAATTTGTACATTGATATTCATAAATCGGCATCTAGTTACCCTTCATCTGCATCGTTACTTCCTGCAAACGCGAGTCGATGGCTGCAGTCTTGCGCCGCGTTCGAGACAGTAAAAGGCGGCGATTATACCCTATATGCTTCTCCACACACCCCTGAATCATCGATACCATTAAACCTGATAGATCTGGGTAGGCCAGCGGGCCACCACCACTCGATAGGGAAAGAGTTAATTGGCCAAACTGAGCATCGGGGCAACCATGCTTAGGCTCAACTTTTCTGCTGTGCCTGCCACGACACGCCTGAGTATGCTCAGTCGTATCTGATCGCAGCAATAGCCTGGCAACTCATTTCCGATTTTTAGTTAGGTTTGGATTGGATTGGCTAAGGAGGCAAACTCAGGCAAAAAAACCACTAGATTATTGGCATAAAATATCTGCCACGGCGGCGGAATGACCGAATTCCAATTTGCCCGCCAACAAAACCAAGGTGCAAAATGGGCGGCACCGGTGGATATCGAACCGGAAAATACCGCATTAAATAGCTATTAGCACCCTTGTTATCATCGAAACCAACTAAGGTGAATAATAAATCTCTCCCTCCTTTTTGTTATTACAAATTAATACCGCTAAAGTTGAACTAAGTACTTGCTAGGTCAATGTGAATGATTTATAAATACACCCCCTGAGAGGCGGTAAAGGATCCTGTTTCTCCCGAGAAAACAAGCATCAAATAACTTACTGGCGATTCCTCCTCCGAGGACGCAAAGACTAAAGAATCACTAAACCTGTTATTAAAGAGAGTGGGCATGGCTGTTAAAAAATCACCAAAAAAAGCTGCAACAAGAACAAAAGCGAGCAGCGTCGCGAAACGAAAAACCCCAGCTATTCAGAAGAAGTACACCAAGACTGAAATTCTAAATGAAATTGCACAAAATAGTTCGATGAGTAAGAAGGAAGTTTCAACGGTACTGGAAGAACTCGGTGTGCTGATTGAGCGTCACATTAAGAAGCGCGCCGTTGGCGAATTTACTTTACCTGGATTGTTAAAAATAAAATCGGTAATGCGCCCAGCCAGACCGGCACGAAAAAACGTGCCGAATCCATTCAGGCCGGGTGAGCTAATGGATATCCCCAGAAAACCCGCCTCTACTCGAGTCAAGGTGCTTCCCTTAAAGAAACTCAAAGAATTTGCGTTATAACCCAAGTTCAGCTTGTAACGGATTCGCTGTTACAACATCCGCCGAAATTTGAATGGCAGCCAATGGCTGCCATTCTTTTATGGAAACTCAGATGCGCGCTAGTCAATACTTATTAGCGACGGTGAAAGAAACTCCAGCCGATGCTGAAGTAATCAGCCACCAATTGATGCTGCGAGCCGGCATGATTCGCCAACTCGCGAGCGGCCTCTATACGTGGCTGCCACTCGGTCTTCGTGTCTTGCACAAGGTCAGCGACATCATCCGTCAGGAGATGGACAAATCTGGTGCCATGGAAGTCTCTATGCCAATAGTGCAGCCAGCAGAACTATGGGAGAAATCTGGTCGCTGGCATGATATGGGTCCTGAATTATTACGCTTTAAAGACCGGCATGATAGAGACTTCTGTCTCGGACCCACTCACGAAGAGGTGATAACTGACCTGGTTCGCCATGAATACAGCAGCTACAAACAGTTACCCGCAAACTTTTATCAAATTCAGACAAAATTCAGAGACGAACGCCGACCTCGATTCGGTGTTATGCGGTCGCGTGAATTCATCATGAAAGATGCCTACTCATTTCATGTTGATGCCGCATCGTTGGAGGCCACTTACCGGCTGATGCATCAAACTTACTCCAATATTTTTACGCGCCTGGGTTTGAATTTCAGGTCTGTAATCGCCGATTCTGGCAGTATCGGTGGCAGTACATCACATGAATTTCACGTACTGGCAGAATCGGGTGAAGATGAGATTGTATTTAGCAGTGAGGGTGATTATGCCGCCAATATCGAAATGGCTGAAGGGATCTTAGCCGAAGAATCGCAAGATTCAGTCAAGCAGACTTCCCGGATAGTTGAAACCGGCGACGCCTTCAGCATCGAAGCCGTTGCTTCCCGGTTGCAGGTAAACTCAAAATCCATTATCAAAACATTGCTGGTGCATGGGGCTGACGAATCTGGTCAGAGGAGCGAGCAACTCGTCGCGTTGTTGCTGCGTGGGGATCAACAGTTAAATGCAACCAAGGCACAAAAAATTCCGGTTGTGGCCTCACCGCTCGAGTTTGCCAGCGACGAATTGATCGAAAAGGTAGTCGGCTGTCAGCCAGGTTGCATCGGCCCGGTTGGACTTCAGGTGAAAACCATCGCCGACCCCAGCGTAACTGGCCTGCGGAATTTCGTGTGCGGCGCCAATCAAAATGGCAAGCACCTGCAGAACGCTAACTGGGATGCAGACTGTCATTATGGTCAAGTAGCAGACATCAGAAAAGTACAGGAAGGCGACCTAAGTCCGGATGGCAGAGGCACACTTTCTATCAAACGGGGCATCGAGGTTGGGCATATCTTTCAGCTTGGGAAAAAATACAGCGAAGCCCTGAAGGCGACGGTACTGGACAAGAATGGAAAAGCCGTGGTGATGTCGATGGGTTGCTACGGGATCGGAGTAACTCGCGTGGTAGCCGCCTGCATCGAACAAAATCACGATGCCCGGGGCATTATCTGGCCCGATAATATCGCACCCTTTCACCTGGTAATCGTAGAAATCGATGCGCATAAATCTACCCAGGTGGCGGAATTCTCAGAATCAATCTATGCCGCCACTAAAGCGATGGGACTGGACGTACTGCTGGATGACAGAGACAAGAAAACCAGTCCTGGGGTCAAGTTTGCCGATTCGGAATTAATCGGTATTCCCCACCGGATTGTGATCTCACCTCGGACCCTGGCCGATGGCGTGGTTGAATATAAGAGCCGCTGTCAGCCTGAGAAGCAGTTGATTAATAAGGATGCGATTATCGACTTTTTGACTAAGTCTGTCAGGTTCAACGAATAACGGCTCATCACCCGTGATTAAGCCGATCGCGTTAACCCAGGATTTGAAAATCATCCACCTCGGTGCGGCTCACCAGATTCAGTTCCACCGTCTCGACATGCGCCAGCCTGGGCCCCTGCTGCAGCCATTCCAGCATGCGGGTCACTCGGCTATCTTCGCCACTGATGCAAACCTCTACGTGCCCATCGACGGTGTTTCTTACCCAGCCAGTCAAGCCAAGCCGGATCGCCTGCTGTTGCGTTTCCAGCCGGAAAAAAACTCCCTGGACTCTACCTTTGACTAATCCTTGCATCGTTATCTTCGATTTTGACATGTGGGAATCTTAAATTGACGTCTTAAAACCTTGCAGCTGACTCCTGGCCCGGTACCGGCAAAAGTGACCACGATAGGTGATACGGCCCAAAAAGACTACTGTCGGTTTGCAATGACACTATAACGTATAATATTGGAAACTCTTTCCTGACTACCGCAATATGGCGTTTCAATTTCCCCATCTGAAGCAGCAACTAAATACCATCCGCGCGCGAGCAGGCGAGTTTCTTTGGCAGCAAAATACGCGCAATTTCCCGCTGTGGAAACGCTTTTTGATTCGCAGCAGTCAGATTTCGGTCGCGGTCATCAGAGACCTGATTCACGGCCAGCTGTCACTGCGGGCCATGAGTTTGGTCTTTACCACGATAATCGGTTTCTTCCCACTGCTGGCCCTCACCTTCGCTGTGCTAAAAAGCCTCGGCGTTCACAATGCGATGGAACCGACACTGCTTACGTTGTTGCAGCCATTAGGTGAGCGCAGCAATGAAGTAACCAGCGAGATTCTAAGCTATGTGGATAATCTTCAGGTTGAACTAATCGGCATTACCAGTGTTGGCCTGTTGCTCTATATCGTGCTGGACATGATGCGTAAAATCGAGTCTTCCTTCAATTACATCTGGGCGGTAAAGCGCGGGAGATCCTGGTCCAGTCGCATCAGCGAATACCTGTTCGCGGTTATTGTCAGTCCACTGTTGTTGTTTCTGTCAATAAGTATTACCTCCTGGGTAAATACAAATTTCTTTGAGCGCTTCCTGGAAAACCTGGTTTACGGCGGATTAATCATTGAATCCACGGCGCTGATTGCATCGATTCTATTGATGTCCCTCGCGTTCGCCTTTGCCTACAGTTTCTTACCTAACACACGTGTGCAATTCAGCTCCGCCTTCATTGCCGGATTCGTAACAACCATTATCTGGAAACTGATGGGATCGGTATTTCAAATTGTTTTCGTCCAGGCCGCCCGAGAGTCGATCTATCTGGCCTTCGCGACAGCGATTGCGGT
>JADFOC010000133.1 GCA_022563075.1 Pseudomonadota bacterium | reverse complement strand
ACATCAAAACCCAGAATATCGAAGTCACTTCTGTCATAGTCATCGGCAAGCACATTGGGTACGTAGTTAGTGCCCAGTTCCGAGGCAAAGCTTCTCAGACTGAGAGTGGAATTACCCTGGTCTCCGCTCAGATCGACAACGATTTCGATCCGCTCTCCGGGTGCCAGCAATACCCTGCTAATGGGTACCGGCGCTTGCAGCAGGCCTCCATCCGAAGCAATTTGCATAAAACTTCGATCATCACTGAAGCCAAGGTTGTACAGCCGAGCATTGGAACCATTTAAAATATGAAATCGGATCAATTGCGGCGAGGTAGTAAAAACGGCGTCAATTTCACCATTGGCTAGAATTGTTTTCCCTTTCCTGAGAATAACCAGCTGTTCACCCGGCGCAGAACCCAGAGGAAATTCAATGAATTCGCCGGTGATTTGATTAAACTCTCGGTCCTGTATGATCAGCGGAATGTCATCGATTCCATACTGTTTAGGCAGTGCCAGAGCAGCAGAGTTCTCATCGTCGACAAAGATTAATCCCGCCAGCCCCCGATAGACTTGCCCCGAAGTGCTATCCGGGTCCTGTGCTCCACCGAAAGCGTTTGCAGGCATTATATGAGGATGGTACCAAAAGGTGGCGGCAGGATTGTCCACCGTAAAAAATGGACTCCAGGTGTCGCCACCGGCTTTAATTATTTGCCACGGACCACCATCCATCGCAGTCGGGATGTGAAAGCCATGCCAGTGGGTGGTGCTGTCGATAGACAGGTTGTTGGTAACATTGAGGAGTACCTCTTCACCCCTGGTCATACGCAAGGTCGGCCCTAGGTAATTACCATTGTAACCATAGGTATTGGTGACGGGTGCACCTGGGACAAAAGGCATCGTGCCTGCCTGCATCACCAGATTAAATACCCGCTGACCAGCCACCACCTGTCCAAGGTCTTGCGGCGGTATTGGTAACTCACCTGCAACACTGGTGTGGCTTAAATTTAAGCCAAGAAAAACACCCAGGAATAACGATCTTATGGTGCCGGTGGTGTTACAAATACTCATCCAAATTACCTTGCCTAAATTGCGATCATGCCAGCAGCTATTACCAGAACAGGACTGTATCTACTCGCTAGCGGGGGGACACTTTATTAGCCGCAATTACTTCGCCCGATGGGGGTGTCTGCTATCCCCAAAGCTAATAACGCCATTGTGTGGATTAGGTTTACCCAATAGCCGATATCCCGCTTACACCGATATCATTTCGGGGCAAGGGCATTTTTGACTTGGGGGCAGGCAGTAAGTATTTACCCGCATGATTCTGCGTTGTCAGCAGTCCCATTGAGTGCTACGACAATCGGTGTATACAGGAAAAAACAATCTTGGATGAAGTCCAGCATGCTTCTTTTTGAAGGCTTCGTGTGATCTGCGTCGGGCACAAGTTGCAGACAGCTTAAACTGGCTAACCGGTCCTGCAGGTGATACTCCAGTTAAGCGGTGACCAAGGACGGCCACATAACCCTGGCTGGCGACGCTTTCATCGAGATGGCTCGCGCGCTAGCGATTAACCTGCCAGCGGTGAACACTAGCGACATCTGGCAACTCACGGGAACTGATGTTTATATGCCAGCGCGCGTTCTTCGGCGGTGTCGGTGTGACCGGTGAAGTCATGCAGAATAACGTACAGACTCGGTACCAGAAACAGGGTAATGATGGTGGCAAACAGGACACCAAAGGCCAGCGAAATAGCCATGGGTACAATGAAAAAGGTGGCCGGATTCGCCGTCATCATCAATGGCACCAAGCCAATGAAGGTCGTCATGGAGGTCAGCACAATCGGCCGAAAGCGCAGCATGCCTGCTGCGGACACGGCCTCTACCATGCCCATACCCTCTTCCCTTAGCCGGTTAATCGAGACCACGAGAATCAGACTGGCGTTCACCACCACGCCACTGAGCGCGATAATTCCCAACATTGAGAAGAACACCAGGTCCGCTCCCATGATGAAGTGGCCGGCGATGGCGCCAATCGCACCGAATGGAATCACACTCATGATGATCAATGGCTGCAGATAGGATTTCAGTGGAATCGCCAGCAAGGCAAAGATAATCAACATCGCTATGGGGAACGTATCGACCAGATCAGCCATCGACTTCATCTGCTCTTCGCCCTCGCCACCAACGACAATGTCCACATCGAGCTCGGTGTTCCATTCATCTTGATACTTGGCAATGATTTCAGCACGAACTACATCGGGCTTTACCACCGTGCGATCGGCATCGGCACGCACCGTGATGATACGCCTGCCATCCTGTCGATTGATGCTGGAATAACCACTGCCCAATGAAAATTCGGCAATACTGAGGAAGGGCACTTCGGCTCCACTTGGGGTGCGGATCAGCATGTCCTCCAGGTTACCCAGGGACTGCCTTTCTGATTCCGGATAGCGAACCATCACGCGAATATCATCGGGCCCACGTTGAATGCGCTGGGATTCGGCGCCGTAAAATGCCTGCCGCACCTGGGTAGCGATATCATTCAGCGTCAGTCCCAGGGTCTTGCCTCGCTCGCGGATGCGGATCTGCACTTCCTGCTTGCCGGCGCGGAACGAGTCAGAAATATCAAACACTCCTGGATATTTGGCCAACTCCGCGGTTAGCTGCGATGCCGCGGTCTTCAGGTTATCTTCATTACGTCCTTCCAGACGAAAATTAATCGAGTCCCCCGCCGTGAATGAATCCGAGTTAAACGTTAGTTCCAAGGCGTCAGGAATGCTGCCTACTTTTTCGCGCCAGCGATCACGGATTACAGCGGAACTCAGTTGACCTCGATCGAAGAATGGGGTCAGGTATAACACAACCTCGGCAATCTCGCTGCTACCGGCACTACCCCTACCGGGCCTATTCGGCCCTTGGCGCGGCGCTCTGCCACCGATAATGGTGAGCACACTGTCCACCACGCGCTCGGTGGAGGCAGGGGCACCTCCATTGGCTTGTATTGCAATTAATTCTTGATCCAATTCGGCGGACAATTCCAGGGCTGCTGCCTCCAGTATGTTGATGGCATCTTCGGTAATATAACCGGGAACACCTGGCGGCATCTGCACCGTGCCATAGATCACATCACCCTCTACCGCCGGCATGAACTGGAATAGCACCCGGCCACTGGTCATGGTGGCAAGTGTGATGAAGATGACGCCGGTGGCTGTGGCCCAGGCAGCGTATCGATATTTCAAGACCTTTCTCAGCGCACGCCGATAACCGTGATCGGCAAAATACTCCATGCCATCGGAAATTTTCCCTTGAAAGTGTTGCCACTTCTTGACGATGACACTGTCCTCAAACAAGTAACCTTTGGTTTTCCTGTGAGCGATGTGGCCGGGCAAGATCAGCTGTGATTCCACCAGGGAGGCCACCAGGCAGAAAACCACCACGGCACCGATGGCATTAAAGAACGCGCCCATTACTCCCTCTATCAACAAGATTGGCAGGAAGGCGGCGATGGTGGTTAATACTCCGAAGATAACCGGCACCGACACCTCGACGGTTCCTTCGATGGCGGCGTCTACCTGGGAAAGTCCCTTGCGTTCGTAGGCGTGTATGCGTTCCCCCACCACGATGGCATCGTCGACGATAATCCCGAGCACCAGGATGAAACCCATCACCGTCAGCGAACTGATAGTGAGCCCCACCAAGGGGAATAGAATCAAGGCGCCAGCGATGGCAATAGGAATCCCCGCAGCTACCCAGATCGCCAGTTTAAAGCGCAGGAACAAGGCCAGAATAACCAGCACCAGAGCCAGACCGGTGTATGCATTCCTGGAGACTGTGCTGATGCGTTCCTGGGTGGAAATCGCCGAGTCGGTAATCACCTTCAGCGTCATCCCCGCGGGAAGATCCAGTTTGGACGACTGCATCCAGGCTCGCACCTGCTGCGCCGACTGCACGATGTCCTCGTCGCCGATGCGCAATACATCGATAATGGCGGCATTGATACCATTGAGCCGCGCATCCAGATAGCCCTCGGCAAATCCGTCTATGACGGTGGCAATGTCACCCAGCCGTAGTTGCGTGCCATCGGGATAGGATTTCACTACAATGTTTTCGTACTCCTCACCGCGATACACCTGACCCTTGGTACGCAGCAATATCTCACCGGAATCTGTTCTTATGGTGCCACCCGGCAGATCCAAAGAGGCACGATCGATGGCACGGGAAATTTGGTCCAGGGTCAGGTCATATTGGCGCAGCGTCAACTCAGAGACCTCGATGGAAATCTCCAATGGACGGATATATTCAATGTTGACGGTAGAGATTCCATCCAGATCCAACAAATCATTCCGAATTTTTTCGGCCTCGATTTTAAGACTACGGTCATCGGTGGCAGAGGCTAGTGCCATGGTCATGACATTCCCAGAAGAGCTGAAGGCTATAACGATCGGCTTCTCGGTTTCGAGCGGGAAGGTAGTAATAGCATCCACCTTACCTTTGATATCATTCAACACACGATTCAGATCGGCACCATTCATCAGTTGTATGGTGGCATCGCAACCGCCTTCTCGCGCCGTGCTGGTAAGCCGGTCAATACCTTCGGCACCCTCCAGCGCTTCTTCTATACGCAGACAAATGGCCGATTCTGATTCTTCCGGAGTGGCACCGAGATACGCCACATTCACCGAGATAATGCCAAACTCGATATCGGGAAATTCTTCCTGATTCAAATTGTTATAGGAGATGTAGCCACCCGCCAGAAAGATCATCATCATCAAATTGGTGGCGACGGGATTTTTAACAAACCATGAAATTGGTATTCTCAAGACTAACCTCGATCAAAATGTCCTATGAAATTAAAAACCCCGATCACGGCGGCGATCAGATCAATTCTTCAATCGGCAGCACTGACATCCCATCGACCACTGCCTGAATTGGCGAGATACAAATAAACTCGCCCGCTTCCAGGCCGCCGCTGATTAGCACACGGTCTCCCTCCAGTCGAAATATCTCAACATCTCGGTAATACATCTTGTTTTCTGGAGTTACCACCAAGACCTGGTTGTTATTGCGAATCACCGACCGTGGCAGAGAGATGATGTTAGCTACATTCTTACCGGTGATAGCCGCCTGCACGAATAAACCGATTGGTAATGGAATCGCCTCAGCTTCAGTGACTCCAAATTCATTGGTAGTGCTCACTGGTTGTCGTACCCGAATGATTGTCTGCACAGTATTGCTATTTGGATCGATAGTCGCCTCCGTGCGCACCAACTTGCCCTGCCATTTGTGTTCAACACCACCATATAAGCCGGTTAGTGTTACATTTGGCGCTTTCTCCGGGGGCAGTTCGCCTCGAGTACCCAACGGAATATCCAGGTAGCCTAGTTGGCGAATAGCCAGTGGCACACGCACCTCGACTTCGTCGGCGCCATAAAGTAGCGCAACACTCTGTGCTTTACTCACATATTGGCCGTAATCAACTTCGCGCGTGGCGATAATGGCATTGAAGGGCGCCTTGATCTCAGTTCTCTCATAGTCCAACTGCGCCTGTTTGAAACTGGCTTCAGCATCCAACAACCTGGCTGCATTCACGGCCGCCGCACGTTGTGCATCCGCCAATTGAGCAGCACTGGCCAGTCGTTGTTCCGCCAGGCCTCGCAGCCGTTCCAGTTCATCATTGGCGTGATCGGCCTCGGCCTGCGCCTGCTGCATCGACGCCCTGCTTCGGGCTCGGGCCGTTTCATAATCGCTGGCGTCCAGCCGCAGCAAGATTTCACCTTGCTCGACATAGGCACCTACTTGCATCGCTGGGGAGATCCAGGCGATGGGGCCCGCAACGGCGGCTGACAGATTTGCTTGCTGCGCCGCTTGCACTTTGCCCTGGGATTGCACGACCAGTTGCACCGACTCCAGTTGTACCCTGGCGACACGCACGGTGACCGCATGTACTTCTGGCACCGCTTCCTCGACCACGGTGGGCGTATAATACAGATAGGCTGCAAACAACATGCAGCTCGCTAAAATGGCAATAGGCATTACTACGCGCTTCATGCATTTACTCCTGTTGCGTCCTCGATCACCAGAGAATAACTATTTGATGATGCATTTAAAGTATAAGCCATTACACGGCTTCCTTTTGATAACTGGCCTGCTTGGTCTTGATCGCATCAATCACCGCCAACTGTACTTGATTAAAGTGCGCTTGCAGTGTCGCTGCCGCCAATTCAGCATTCCGAGTAACCAGACAATGCTTGAGAGAATCTACTAATTGATTAATATCCTGCTTCTTTAACTGAGGCTTAATACCCAGTTTCATTATCTGTTCGACAAACTGAGCTTTCAGATCATTACTGATCAAGCGCACCACCAGGTTATCTGCGATGCTTGCCAGAGTTTGCAGGAATTCTCGCCAATGCGGCTGCATCGCTTCGAAGTCCCCGGCATGCTTTGCCAGCTTGTCCAGAAGAGATCGCAAGTGGTCCAATTGTTCTGCACTGGCATTTTCGATTGCTGCGCTTGCATTTAGCGCGGTCAAGACGCCGAAAGTCTGAAAGAATTGACCCACGAGCCTCGAATCGGGCACTTCGTTCATGTCCATCAACGGCCCCAATATTGCAATTCTGGCCGATTCAATAGCTTGCACTCGAGCACCACCGGGCAAGATGAGAATCAAGCCCAGTTGTTCTAGCTGCGACAAAGCTTCTCTTACCGCACCTCGGCTTGCATCGAAGCGACTCGCCAGGTCTCTTTCCGATGGCAGGCGCTCACCGCTACGGTACTGTTGCCGCAGGATTTCATCGCGTAGAACGTTCGCAATCTCATGACTGATGGTGCTATTTACCGACATAGGGTGTCGCTTACTGACGATAGAATTGGTCGGACCAAATTGGTCGGACCAAATATAGGCTGAAATGGGAAATAGTCAATCGACAGGCGATGAATAGCGGCTTTAACTGGATAAAACGAGTGTCAGAGAACCCTTAAAAGCCGTCGAACAGGTCAATTTCGAGCTTTTCCTCGTATCGCTGCTGCCGAATGTTAACACCGTTCAGATTACCGCTTAACAAATCATCGACGTCTTCCTGAATCACCGTCACCGACATCCGTTGTTGCTCCGGGGTCGGTGCGGACTGCACCAAGTACCCCCATAGCGACAACAT
>JADFOC010000132.1 GCA_022563075.1 Pseudomonadota bacterium | reverse complement strand
GATGGCCGCATGTATCTGACCACGGCCAACAGCCACCTGATTGTGGTGGATCCACTGACCGGTGATGAGCTGTGGCGCTACGACCACGATTTCGAAAATGTCGATCTCTGCTGTGGCCCGCATAATCGCGGGGTTGGTCTGTATGCAGACAAGGTATTCTGGGGAACCCTGGACGCACATCTGATCGCCTTCGATGCGGCCACGGGCATTCAGCTTTGGGACACCGAAGTAGGCGATTATCGCGAGTCATTTTCGGTAACCGGCGCGCCGCTGGTGGTAAAAGACATGGTGTTGATTGGAGTGGGCGGTGGCGAGTACGGCATTCGGGGATACATCGACGCCTATGATGTCAACACCGGTGAATTGCGTTGGCGTTTTTATACGATCCCTGCCGAAGGTGAACCTGGTAATGAAACCTGGGAAGGGGATTCCTGGAAGACCGGCGGTGCACCTACCTGGGTAACTGGCACCTACGATCCAGAAACCAACCTGGTGTTCTGGGGAACGGGTAACCCCTGGCCGGACATTAATAACAAAGCAAGAAAAGGCGACAACCTCTATTCCAACTCGGTTGTCGCGCTGGATGCCGATTCCGGTGCACTGCGTTGGTTCTTCCAGACTTCCCCGCGGGATGAATTCGACCACGACTCCACGTCTGAGCCGATGATCATCGACGAGATGGTTGACGGTGAGATGCGTAAGCTGGTGGTGCAGGTCTCGCGAAACGGCCATGTCTATGCACTGGACCGGATGACCGGTGATTTTATCTATGCCGCCGAATACACCAAGGTGAACTGGGCCGAGCGCGACGAGACCGGCAAGCCGGTATTGAAAGAAGCGATGTACGAACCGGCCGACACCGTAGTATTCCCTGGTCTGTACGGAGGCAAGAACTGGCCACCGGCAGCTTACAGTCCCGACACGCACATGATCTATATCCCTACCACTGAATGGGGTACCACGTTTATTCGCCGGGAAGGTGTAGGGAGACCTGGCACCATGGATCTGGGTGGTTTTCCCCGTTTCGCAACCGAGGGTAGCAGCAAGCTTGTAGCCTTCAATATGATCACCGGCAACGTGGATTGGGAATTCGAAATGCCCGGCGTCTTTAACTGGGCGGGTACTCTGGCCACCGGTGGCGGACTGGTGTTTGCCGGCGGTGCCGATGGCTATCTGCGTGCCTTCAACGATGAGACCGGTGAAATACTGTGGGAATTCCAGACCGGCAGTGGTCTGTATGCACCGGCAACCAGTTTCACTATCGATGGCAAGCAATACATTGGCATTGCCTCCGGCACTCGCAGTGCAGTGACTCGTGCCGGCGTAGCCACCGGTATATCCCCAGGCAACTACATCCTGTTCAGTCTCTAAATGATTCGATAAGTAAATTTGATGAGAATTGCAGTTGTCTACTTAAGAAGTTTAGTGACCTTGGCGATGAGTGCATTGTCTTTTGCAGCCATCGCAGGAGTTGGCGAAGGGCAGGAACTATACGACGCCTATTGTCAGATCTGCCATGGTGGAATTGGTGAAGGCCAGACCATGGGCAAACCCTTGACCGACAACGCGGCCAATCGGCTCTCCGATCAAGAATTAATTGCAGTCATTACCGACGGTCGATCGGGTACTGGCATGGTGGCCTGGGGAGGCTCTTTTAGCGAAGAGGAAATCTTCGATGTGGCAAGCTTCGTCCGAACTCTTCAGGGAAAACAGGGATTAAATCTGGCAAAAGATAATGCCGTTGCCAATGACGATCCGGCGCTGCTGGCTGGCGAACAACTGTTTAATGGCACCGCCGCCTGCATCATGTGTCATTCCTATCGTGGTCAGGGTGGCAACGTCGGGCCAACTCTGGACGGCGTAAGTTCACGGCTAAATGACAACGCACTGGAGCAAGCCCTGCTTAATCCATCCGCCACCATTGTCCGTGGTTACGCGGCCAAGGTGGTTGAATTGCCGGACGGTACGGTCATTCGCGGCCGCTCTCGCAACGACTCTGAACTGGCGGTACAGATTCAAACTGAAGACGGCAGAAGATGGGTGACTTATTTTAAGGACCGGGTAGAATCCATCACAGATTCCAATGAATCGTTGATGCCCGATACGTTTGCGACCCTGGGTGCCAGCCAACAAGTACAACTGATGGCGTTTCTAAAATCTCTGTAGCCAGTTGAGGAGATCGACTTATGAAAAAATTGACCGGTTTAATGCTTTGTCTGCTGGTTTGGGTCGTATCCACTGCCAGTGCCGACCAACCATTCAGTGCGGATCAGGCTTTTGGTGCGACCATGCCGGCCGCCGGAGAGGCAATATCACTGCGCCAGGCCATCGCCAATATTGAGCGCAATGGCGATCAACACATCAAGATACAGGGACAGATCACCGAGGTGTGCCAGGCCATGGGCTGCTGGATGATATTGGTAGACGGCGATACCTACGCGCGCATCACCTTCGAAGACTACGGCTTCTTCGTTCCCATCGAAACCAGCATGCAACGTTCGGTGGTTTACGGGGTATTGAGCGAGACTGTGTTGAGCGGTGAACAGGCACATCATTTTGCACAGGATGCCGGTGCTCAATCCACCTTGGAACTCGAAGGCGAGGTCAAAGAATACTCAATCGTCGCGCGTGCGGTGCAACTGGAAAATAGATCGTAGCGACTTTTCAGGCTGCCAAGTTTTATCGATAAATTTTATGCCGCATTTGAATTAAAATGGGAAGGTCTGAGGCCTTCCCTTTTTATTGCCTGAAATAACACCACAGGAACCCAGTATGGAAATCGGGTCCGCCGTCATCACCACATTTTTCGTCACCTATGGCCTGGAACTGCTCGCCGTCCTCGGGGCGGTCGGCCTGGCGTTTGGACTGGCCTTGTCTGGTACGCTGCAAAATTTCGCCGGTGGCGTCATGATTCTGCTGTTCAAGCCCTATAAGGTGGGAGACTTCATCGAAGCCTAGAGTTACTCAGGATCGGTCAAGGAAATCCAAATCTTTCTCACGGTGCTCACCACCAGTGACAACAAGACGGTGTTGATTCCCAACGGCGTACTGGCGACCGAACCCATAATCAACTATTCCACCCAGACCACACGAAGGGTCGACTGGACCTTCAGCATCACCTACGGTGATGATCTGGACAAGGCCTATGCTGTAATCGATTGATTGCGGCGGATGAGAAAATTCTGAAAGAGCCGGCACCCTTCATGGGCTTGGTCGAACTGGCAGAAAGCTCGGTTAATATCGTACTCAGAGTATGGGCTAATGCATCTGACGCTGGCAGTGTGCGTTACAAGATGGATGAGGAAGTCTATCGCGCGTTCGCCAGCGAGGGCCTGAATATTCCATTCCCGCAGATGGAAGTCCATGTGAAACAACCCTCGCTATAACAGAAAGAAAAACAAGGCAGCGAAAACGAAGACACCGAATGACAGGCTGATACTATAGAGAACGGTAGTGGTTATGAATTTAAGAAATGTAATCAAGTAACCCTGCTTAAAATAGCGCTTCAGACTGAGAAACAGGTAGATAATAATCCACAATGACAGTGCCGTGCCAAGGTAGCCAAACATGGTACTGAGCAAGAATAATTCCCAATCTTCAATTAGGTTCACCACCATAGACAGAAAGATAGCCAACACTAAGAAAGCATGGTTATGCATCGTAAGTATCAGGTGTTCGATGTAATACCGCCGAGATGTGAAGTACAGAATCTTCTGAATCAGCGCCAGGATCGGCATCATCAGCAGCATGAAGACGGTGATGTATTCCAGTGAACCTGCGAGGTAGCCGCGAGGGTCCTCTATCAACTCATTGAAGTTAGATTCTGCCTGGGTTCGCATTACGCCTTGCAGATTCTGATTGGCTGGTTCAGACAAGAACGGAATCCTGATGCTTTCGATAAAATTGAATATCTCAGCCAGACCATCTTGATTATCAGTACTGTCGGTATCACCTTGCGTGCGCTCCACATTCTGGATGGTGATGACATTAGCTGTTGCATCTTCAGTAAGCGCAGATTGTTCACCGATGGCGTAATCGATGGATAGAATGGCGTTGATAATCGACATCAGTAAGAAGAAGCTGATGCTGATTACCAGAAACAGCCGTAGCGGCGGAGTGTAGCTGACCCGCCTGCCATCGAAGTACTCGCTGCATAAATAACCTGGCTTGGTGAATAGGTAGAACAGGGTTTTGTAGGCGCGGCCGTCGAGTTCGAAAATAGTGAAGATCGCATTATTCATCAATAGCAAGAAGGGGCGGCGTAGTTCCCTGGATTCCTGCCCACAATTCGCACAAAAACTGCCAGTAAGTGGCTGACCACAATTCAGGCAGGCATCTGTGTCAGCGACTACGGGCTCGGACATGACGGGAAAGAGTCTCGTTTGGTCATGATTAGCTGCAGGCCATCTACTCTATCAGCTATCGGCTGAGGGCAGCACCGCAAATAAGATTAGTAGGAAGAAACGGACGTCTTAAGGAGTATTCCTACCCTCTAAGAGCCTGACTAGGTCAATTAGAGAGCAGGAATTCTCAAGGAGCACCTCAGCAGCGCGGTGAGGTGTGGCTGCTGTACTACAGGCGTTTGCAAAACAAGCTAAAACATCATGCTGTATTGCGAGTGAGACAATACCACTATATATAGTGGATCACAAGCTGTGCGGACAAGGAATTTTAAGCACTGAGCATGTCCCACTTGGGCTGGTTTTTTAGCCAGGGATCTCAAACAGTAGTCTAGTCAAATATAGTAAAGTAAACACTTTAATATATCGGTGGTGTTCCTTTCTTTGATCCAACCGCCTTCCATCAAATCCCCTGTGATAGTCTGGGATGTCTATAATTCAATTCAGAAGAAAAGATTTTAGTCCTGCCCTGAGTTTCCTGACCGCGTAATTTTTCTGCGGCAGACGGGTCTTGTTGGCGCAATCTGTTCTATGGGGCAAAACATGAACCAAGAGAAAATACTGCGCTACTTACCCTGGAGCCTGGCTATCTTCATCGCCGTGATTTTCGTCCAGTCGTTGTTCTTTAAATTCACCAACTCGTTCGAGACACAGCACATCTTCGGTACCATCGGTGAGTGGATGGCGGGCATCGGCCTATTAGAATTTGCGGCCGATGGATTTGCCGCCTACGGGGGCTATGCTGTAGGGACGGTAGAACTCATCGGGGCAATTCTGCTGGTCATGCGCAGGACTCAGGCAATTGGCGCGGCGATCGCGTTTGGCATTATCTCTGGAGCCATCTTTTTCCATCTGTTTACGCCGCTGGGTGTCAGTGTGATCATCAATGAATCCGGTGATCGGGATGGTGGACAATTGTTTGCCCTGGCGGTGGCGGTGTGGGTTTTTTCCTTAGTCGTTATCTGGCTGCGTCGCGATTCTATGGCAGCACTCTTTGGGTCGCGAGCGGCCGCGCATGAGCAGACTCAGGCCTGACCAATTGGAGTAAAGCCTATCACCATGAAAAAGTTGCTTTGCTCACTGATCTTGAGCCTGACGCTGGTAAGCGGAGGAATTGCCGCGGCGGCGGTTGACGCAGTTTATACCGGCTTCTTCAGCAGTAAAGCCATTCGAGGATACGATGTGGTCGCGTATTTTACCGAAGGCATGCCAGTCGAGGGTTCTAATCAATTTTCCTTCGACTACATGGGCGCTCAGTGGAAGTTTAGTTCACAGCAACACCTGGATATGTTCCGAGTCGACCCCGAAATGTATGCGCCGCAGTATGGTGGTTATTGTGCCTATGCAATGGCCAATGGTGATACGGCGAGCGCAGAACCCGATCTGTGGACTATCGTAGAAGGCAAATTGTATTTGAACTACAGCCGACGCATTAATGCTCGATGGAAGGAAGACCGGGCGAATTACATCCAACAGGCGGACATTATTTGGCCACAGTTTGAAAAAAAATGACTGATCTGCAGAGCGCGGTGTTTACAGTTCTCTCACCCAGATATTTCTGAACGAGACACTCTGACCATGATCCTGCAGCGTTATCGGCATCTTCCCACTGCAATCCTGGATGCGTTCTTCCTGCGAGTATGGACCACAACGGCTTGTGTATTCAGGTGTCTCGGTAAATGTTGCACCCAATATTTCAAAGTGGTTCAGTACCAACACGCCGTTCTGTAAAACGGTGACGTAGGCGGGTGCTGCCAGCACACCAGTTTCGTTGAACACCGGTGCCTTGAAGATAATGTCGAAGCTCTGCCATTGACCCGGTGGCTTGGATGCATTCACCAGAGGCGCCTGCTGTTTGTAGATCGAACCGGCCTGACCATTCACATAGGTTTCGTTTTCCCAGCTATCGAGAACCTGCACTTCATACAAGGAATGCAGAAATACGCCACTGTTGCCCCGACCCTGGCCGCGTCCCTGTATTATGTCGGATGGCCGCCATTCAATATGGAGTTGTATATCGCCGAAGGACTGCTTGGTTTTGATCGTCCCGGCGCCACGCTGCACGGTTATAGCGCCGTCTTCGATTAACCATCGCGCCGCTGTGTCGTCTGCAGTTCGGTTCCAGGCATCGAGATGAGTGCCATCGAACAGAATGATGGCGTCCGAAGGCGGTGCACCGTTCACCACACCCCTAACCAGTGCTGGCACCGGTGCATAGACTTCGCCCCGGTCGTTGGCCTGTGCCAAAACTTGTGACGAGGCAATGAGCAAACATAGTAGGCCTAGTAGGTTTTTCATATTAGTTTAGTTCTCTTGGGAATCGCTTGGACAAAACCTAGGTAATCAAATTCATCTCATCGTCCCACTCCGCCGTTACATCTTTGCGGGATTGGTCGACACATTTTTCCAGCCACTCAGACTCGTAGGCCATATTGTGTTTCTGTAATACTTCTTCCGGCACACCATCCCAAACATTGGGGGTATTGCCCTGATAACCCAGATCTTCAAATCCGAGTGCCGTGGTGTAATACCCCGTCAGAGTCAGGTTCCGCATTAATGAGAAGAAGCTGATACCCGCTTGCAGCAGCGGATCTTCGACCTCCTGGTAGGCGATTTCATCGCAGATACTCAGGCGCTGGGGTTCGTTGATACCGATAAAATCGGCACCGAATTTTTCAATGGAGTGATCATCCAACCAGGCGATGCCACGGCGCATTGGCAATTTGTAGCGTTCACGATCCTTCACCATAAATTCCACGAAATCGGGTAAGCCCGCATCCAGTGCGCCACCATTTGGGTGTTCGTTGGGCAGGATGATGTCACACAGCACGGCAATGGTAACCAGT
>JADFOC010000131.1 GCA_022563075.1 Pseudomonadota bacterium | reverse complement strand
TAGGCGACGGTCAGGGTGGCCACGGTCACGCCGTTGGGTATGTCGGGTACGAAGGAGCTGTGCGTGGCGATGTGCAGGGTGCTGATGGCGTCGCATTCATCGACAAAATACAGACGTTCTTCGGTGCGTGCTCCCATGAAGATTTCGGCGTTGCCAAAATCACGGACCAGTTGATACACCGCGGCCAGACCGGTGCCACCTGCCACCGCCATTATCCTGGCATTCTTGGGAGGCGCAGCCGCAATGCCATGGGGGCCGCGCACAAAGGCTCCGGTACCGAGTTCCAGTGTCATCAGCATTTCGGTGAATATCCCGAGGTTTATCACCACCAGTGAAAACGGATCGTTAGTCAGTGCGGAAAACGGTTTTTCAGCGTGGCCGGGAATCCACAGAAAGACAAATTCGCCGGCCTGGACATCTACCTTGCGATCGAAAGTCAGGATGCAGATATCATCGGTAATACGTTTATTCTCTACCAGCGTCACCGGACTAAAACTCATGTCGATGTCATAGCGAACCAGAGCTTCAGCGTTTTCAGTATTGGCCACCAGGTCATCACTCAGCACTCTGAAGTATTCGGCGATTTCTTCGGTGTTCATGCCAATCAGCGCCGAGCCAATACCGATAATGGTGGCGCCAGCCTGTTGAAAGGCTCTTACATTTTCGGCGCTGCTGATCCCACCACAGGCGATGATAGGACAATCGACACTGTCGTGAATCTCGCCCACACATCGCAGCGCGGTAGCTAGGATTTCCTTGCCCGAGACACCGCCTTCGCCGTTACTGAGAATTGGATGCCCGTGACTGCTGTAATTCTCCGGACCCATAGTATTGATGGCACAGATGGCATCGGCACCACCGTCGGCCGCCGCTCTGGCAATCTCGTCGACATTGGGTACATTCGGTGTGAGCTTGGGAATTACCGGAATATCCACCGCGGCTTTTACCGCACTCACTATTTCCCTCACCAGTTCTGGATCCTGCCCCATCGCCGTGCCATAGCCCTTGGCGTGGGGACAGGACAGATTCAGCTCCAGGCCGTCACCATGGGGAGCCATGATCCTGGCGACTTCAACATATTCCTCCACACTGGCTCCGAAGATAGAGATCAATAGAAACCGATCTTCGGGAATATTCAGCGTAGCCATCAATTCGGCAGAGCGCCTGGCGCCTGGGTTGGTAAGGCCGACTGCATTGGTAAAACTACCAGGCTCATGTTGGGCGAGTATCGGTTCGCGGTAGCCCAACCTCGGTTCCGGGCCAATGCTCTTGGTGGTGAGCACGCCCACCTCGGGCATGGTGTCGAACACCCGCTGGATAATGGGGGCGGAGCAGGTGACGATGCCGGAAGGAATGGTGAAAGGACCTGAGAGGGTCTTACCTAGGAATTCTGTTTTCAACGGGCCGGGAAACTCTCGATCAATACAATTAAAGGTGGCGTATTTTATCGGTTGTGGAGCAAGAACGCACTAATCCGAGAAAAAAGAGAGAGCTGCACGGGCATAAGCGTGGTCAAAGATACGCGAATGACCGTGCTGGGGTGATCGCCTAGTACCCTTTCATCTCGCTTTTAAGAAATGGGTTGGAGGGTTTCCTGCCCAAAATTCTTTTCAGTATGCTATTCATCGTCCGGTAGTCATTATCGAAGCCACCATGTGACGAGCTTCTAGTTACATTTCCAGACTTGCCATCAGAATAGTGAAATCTAAGAGCAGGGTGCGCTCTAATTTTTGATTTGTATAACTCCATACCCAAAATCGCTTGCGGGCTTTCCCTTTCGAATGCGCGTGAGACTAAGTACAGAAGAGACTTGCGATAGGCGAAAGCAACTTGGTCATCTTTTTCCAATTCTTTGTTCAAATTGTAACAATCCAGCTTCGGCAGCCTTACACCGGTATTGCTTGAGCTGATCGCACTCAATCTATGTCGATAATGCTTCTTGTAAAAGTCTGTTGTACAAGCAGGCGCCATGAGGCTGCAACTATGGATGAGGTTTGCTATTCCAAGTGAGTCCAGGGCGTCGAGCAAGTGTCCGATAACGACGGCACCGGTACTGTGTCCAACAAGATGAATTTTTAGGTCGGTGTCCGCTAGTGTTTCGGCAAACGTTTTAATGACGAAGACGCCGTCATTGATTTGATCGCCACTGTCTACTTCAAAGGGTAGTCGCGCGTCTCGCTTCATTTCTTCCCAAAGAGCGCTGCCGGGTATGCGGACGGCACCTTCGATTAGTTTGTCGGTAAAATCTGTGATCTTTTCTTTTAGTCGGTCAACAAATCCTTCGGAGCGATGAAATGCTCGAGTCACAACATCTTTAAGCTCTTCCGCAAGGCCGGTGTCATACATTATATGAAAGGGATAGATACCGTTTCGCATGAAACCCGTTTTTAGCGCTGAAATTCTTTTCGCCGAAGCCTTGGGAGAATTTAATCCGCCATGACAATAAATCAGCAGGTGCTGGTATTTTCCTTCACTAGCCGACTTTTTTAATAGGTCAGCGGTTTGCTGTATGTCTTCTTTGGTGCTCCAGTAGTCCCCTCTTCGTTTCAGGGAGCCATCGTCGAAGTGCGCGAAATGTCCTGCGATCTCCAGTCGTTTCGGGGCGCGTTTACCTGACTCTGATGCGTCCATCGATGAGCTAGAAGTCAACCCAAAAATCTGTGGAGTAGACACAGCCATTCGGAACACCCAGCCATCATTGACATTATTAATCCAGTCTTGGTAGAGCCAAACTGCGAGGCCATTCGAGGCCCACTTATCGCCCCATGAATTTTGCACGATAAAACCGTCGCCGTTGTAACCTACAATCGCGAAAGCATGTCCGCCTTCATTTTCGCTATGGGGCTGGATAATAGCGGGGCCGCCGTTGGTTAACTTTTTGGGACTAAACCAACCCTCGTGCACATCGGCGGAAACGAAAAGAGCCCCGACTTCATTCAAGGCGGAATGGTAATCATTAATTTCCGGACGTAGCCGATAGTAGGCACCAAGTGTATTTGTTCGAGCGTGATAGGCTCGCTCTATGGTTAAAAAGCCCGGTTTTTTCGTTTCGTAGGGCCAATCAGCTTCACTGCAAACACCCATGTTTTTCCAACCGCGAATTGCGCCTCTACAACTCGAACCGGTGTAATCTTCTCCCGGCCACTCATCGTGTTTTTGCGCCATTTCGTACAACATCCTGGTACTGGCTTTGAACGCCGAATTTCCCCTGGCGGTATTTAGAAGATTGATAACGGAGGCAAGACCAAACCCTGTACAAGCGTCTTCATTCCCCTGATCGCGTATGGTTAGGGATTTTGGTGGATCGATCTTGGCAGCGAGTTTGACCAGGGCGGGCTCGTAATCCCTGTCGCGAATATCGGGTGCATCAGGTCTGACATTGAGGACTCGTTGCTTTCTATTTGACCTGATGGTCTTAAATTGTTTTTCTGGCACAGCACTCCCCCCTCATTGATATCGCTTTGAATTGAAGACTAAATTAGAAGCATCTCATTTGTATGTAGGAAACTGTCCTACACTATGCAAAATAAGCAGTTATCAAGCAAGTACTTAACGAGACGGTAAAAAACCATCGATGTTAATCATCCCCCCAGTACAACTGCCGAGTCGCCTGCCCATCAACCAACGCAGCGTGCGCTAAATCTGGACTCGGGCTTGCGTCGCCTCTGCTCAGTGGTAGCCAACACCTGGTGAGCAAATTGCTGAATGTTATGATATAGGCTATTTTGTTGTTCACTCTGGATTGGAATTCAAGCTTGGCGTTAGTTTTCATCGGCACCCTGAAAAATCGTCTTCTAACTAATGCTCAATAATTGTGAATAGACTTACTGATTAAATTTACAACAAAAAACACGAGGAGTCTCAATGCGTAACGTCGTTGGAAAAATTGCCTGGATTACCGGTGCAGGCACAGGAATCGGGGAGGCGGGAGCGATAAAATTAGCGGCGGATGGAATGAAGGTAATACTCTCCGGGCGCCGCTTGGACAAGCTGGAGGCCGTTGCCGAAAAGATTGGTGCCAACGCCAGTATCGAACAGCTCGATGTTTCGGATCGTGATGCGGTCACCGATGTGGTCAGCAGAATATTGCTGCAGCACGGCAGCATCGACGTGCTGGTCAGCAGTGCAGGGATCAATGTCAAGGCGCGTAATTGGCACAACTTAAGCCTGGATGACTGGGACAGAGTCATTCGAATCGATTTGGATGGCGCCTTCTACTGCACTAAAGCTGTGTTGCCCTCGATGATTAAAAATAAAGACGGACTGATTATCAATATTTCTTCCTGGGCCGGCCGTTTTGTCAGTGTGATAACGGGGCCTGCTTACACCGCCGCCAAACATGCTTTAAACGCCATGAATGAAAGCCTCAACATGGAGGCGGGCATTCATGGAGTGCGCGCCTGTGCGATTTGTCCTGGTGAAGTGGCCACATCGATTCTCGATAACCGGCCGATACCGGTGTCGGAGGAAGACAAGGCCAACATGGTTCAGCCCGAAGATTGCGGCGATATCATCGGTTTTCTTGCACAATTGCCTAATCACGTCTGCATCAATCAACTCACCGTGAGCCCCACCTGGAATCGGGGTTACGTCGCGCAGGCCCAGCGACTATTAAAACAGGACAGGGTGAATTGATTGTTGGAAGATTCACCGTGAAACAGGTCAGTTCCATTTCAAAATTATATGCATCGATAGGGTTATTCTAACCAGCTACTCGGATCTACTCGATAGAAACTTGCCAGCTCCTGGTAGAGCTCAGAATGATTGCGGCGCATTTGCTGCGGACACTCAAAAAACGTCTCGGTGGCCACCGCGAAAAACTCTGCCGGATTGGTGGCACCGTAGTGATCGATCAGACTTGGCTGTCCGCGGGAGACTTGCTGCTGTAATTCTTCGAACTCCTGAGAAAACACCTGCGCCCAGCTCTTGTAGGCGCCGCGAGTGCGCAGCAATGGAGCGCCATTGGTGGCACCGGATTCACTATCTAGCTGGTGGGCAAATTCATGCAGTACTACATTCTGTCCGTCATATAAGTTACAAACACCACTTTCTACATTATCCCAGGCCAACACTACTTTACCCTGACTCCAGGACTCTCCCAACATCGCTGTGTGTTTGGTTGACACCAGTCCGAGATCATCTCGTACCTGGCGTGTTGCGACGAAGGTAGATGGATACACCAGTATGGATTGCAACTTGCCATATTGATTGCTGCGTCGATTTAGTAACAACAAGCAGGCTTGCGCGGCAACGGTGACACGAATCTCATCATCAATTTCTAAACCGGCACAACCTACAAATTTTTTGTCGTTGAGGAATACCTTGATGAAGTTTTGCAATTGTAGTTGCAAATTTGTAGGCAGTTTGGCATAGAATGGCAAGCGCCGTTGTATAATTTCCAGCCAACTGTCTGCAAACTTCTTTCGGTGAATTCTGTTAAGACGTATCTGGGGCCAGTACACTACTTTGAAAACCACCGCCGCCAGAATCAGCAGTAAGACTAATAGTGCAATGAGGGATGAGGGGGCCATGATTCATATCTCTAAACAGGGACGCAGGCAAAGAATTCAGCTAGTTTATAGAAAAACCTGGTATTTTCCCTCTTTCTTTATCTGCAGGTGCTAATGTCCGCGTGAGCAGGGAAGCGCGGAGGGAAATTGGCGTCAGACTATACCGGGAGTATCTATCGGCGTGACCCTGACCCCAGCTATCGATGAAACTCTCATTCCAAATATACGCTGGAAAGTGTTATTGTTGGGTTGTTAAGTAGTAACAAATTTATAATCTGGCGATCCCAGTATCTTTTTAGATAAGGAGAAGCGCAAATGCGACTACTTTCTGTTAATCCCCTGGTGCAATGTTCGGTCCTGTTAACTGCATTACTGGCCCCGGCACTGGTCCTGGCCCAATCTGCAGAGATCACATTCCACAAGGATATAGAACCGATACTGCAACGCAGTTGCCAAAAATGCCACCGCATTGGTGGTGTTGGTCCTATGCCCTTGGTTACCTATGAGCAGGTGGCACCCTTCGCCGGATTGATTGAATATAAGACAGGTCTACGTGATCGCGCCGGTGCGATGCCGCCCTGGTACATGGAAAAAGACATTGGCATTCAGGATTTCAAGGATGACCCTTCGTTGTCGGATGCGGAGATCGCCGCAATTTCAACCTGGGCTCGAACTGGTACCCCTCGGGGTGATCCAGCCGATGCGCCTGAGCAGTTGGTATTCGATGACTCGGTGAGATGGACTCTTGGCGAGCCGGATCTGATCGTTATGACAAATTCCCTAACCAAGTTGGCTGGCACGCCGGATTGGTGGGGTGAAATTGAATATGTCGACATGGGCGTTACCGAAGATCGCTACGTAAAATCGGTTGAGATTATCGAAGTGAATGATATCGATTTTCAGTCTGGAAGTACTCGTGACACGGTCGGTGGCAGATACATCTTTCATCACATGCTTTGGGGTACTTCGGTACCGGATGAAAACGGTAATCTCAGGGGTGGGCTCGGCAGTACCTGGCCAGTGCATGAAGTAGGCCGCAATCCAGATATTTTTGATGAAGGAGGCGGACGTCTGTTAAGAGCCGGATCCTGGTTAACCTCGGAATCTATTCATCTGCACTCCAACGGCAGAGACACCACGGCGCATCTGGAATTAGGATTCCGCTTCCACCCCGTGGGCTATGAACCGACCTATCGGCCTGCCTTTGTCCTGCTTGGCAACAGCACCGATATCAGCATCGCCCCTAATCAGACAGATCAGGAACTTCACGCCTACGCGGTGCTTAGCCAACATATCAAGATCGTGACATTCGAGCCACATCTGCATGCTCCCGGTAATCGTATGTGTCTCGAGGCAATTTGGGGTTACACCGTAGAGACACTGTCCTGTGTCGGCTATGACCATAGCTGGGTGCGCTCTTATACCTATGCCGAACATGCCGCTCCGTTATTACCGAAGGGCACCATTCTGCACATCACCGGTTACATGAATAATACCGATACCAACCCGAACATACCTGATCCTCGTAATTGGCAGGGCTCGGGCAATCGGTCGGTGGCGAATATGTTTCTCGATTTGGGGATAAAAGTATCGTTGAGTGATGAGCAATTTGCAGATGCGATGGAAGAACGTCGGCAAGTACTCAATCTGGGCCCGAACGACCATGTTATCGGTTGTCCTCTCTGTCTGGCACCATTGGTCGCCCCAATTGTTGACGAGGCTGACGAAGCGGAAGATTGAGGTAGCCCACGGTAATGATGAAGTCGAGCTTGAAGTTGAAAC
>JADFOC010000130.1 GCA_022563075.1 Pseudomonadota bacterium | reverse complement strand
TCCGAGAAATTTCCTCACCGCTAAGCGGTTGCACGGTAGTTACTGTAGCACCCGTCTGTACCGATAGTAATAGTAAGATTACCGGTGCACTTAGGATCAGCACCAATATCGGACGCAGAAGTAAGCGCAATAATCTCGATAGGAACATGGCCAAGATGGGTCCACGCGGCGATTGCCAAGTTGATTCAGGAAAATGAACTCACCCTTTTGTGGCCGATACCAATTAGTTGCCAAAACAGGCAAATAGTGAGTTGCGATGTGGATTTTACTGACAAACTGCCTCTTTATCGCTATAAAGTATGACTAAATCCACAAAATCTACGATATCTGTAGGAAATAATTTATTAATCAAGAGCTTGGCGTTAATATTCCACTACTAACAGCAGCAAACGACTGCGAAATATTCCATCGAGGAGATGGTCATGGGTTTCCGCCTAACAATCAGGCAATCGCGAGACGTGCGCCGGACCACAATTTACCGTGGACTGTTGACCGTCTCGCTATTGATGGTACTGGGAGCTTGTAGTTCACAAGGAGCGAGAGAAGCTGAGTTGGCCATTCAGGAAGCTGAACAAGTGGCCGCCGAACAGGAAGATGTACGAGCGGCGCAGGAACTTGAGCGACAGCGTGCCGCAGAACAACAAAGGCAACGGCAAGCGCAAATTGCCGAGAGGGCTCGCTTGCAAGCGGAGCGTGAGCGTGAGGTCGCCGCCAGAGCGGAAGAAGAACGACTACAACGAGAAGCAGTAGAACGAAGGGAAAGAGAGCGGCTGGCGATTATCCAAGCCACCGAGGCTGAGCGCCAGCAGAAACTTACTCGCATCGGGGAGCTGGAACGACAAATTGCCGCAATTCAGACGAATACCACGGATGATTCAGCCGCAACAGAGATCCTCCGGGAAGCGATATTGGTCGCTGAAGAGTTATTGGATCTGCTGACAGCAGAGCAGGCCAAGTATGAAAACACAGTGGATGGTGCCACGGTTGAGCCCTTGGCCAAAGATTTAATCGCCGAACTAGAAGCCCGCAAAGACGATCTGGTCAGGCGAGCAGCATCTCAATAAAGCGAGAGACACCGGTTCGGTGAACCTTGGTGATAAATACATGGTCGACAATATAGTAGATTTTGAGAGCAAAAAGCAGAGCCATCTGACTAAGCGCAAGGAAGCAAAAGTTGATGCTCTGCGTCGGGCGTTTCGATTGGCGCGCGGCGAGGCAGATCCGGATACCCCTCTATCCGGTCGCAGACAGCGCCCCAAATTCAAGAAGAAATAATCTGGCCATTGAATTCTCAGCCGCCATTTTAGACACTCATACACCGCCCTGATAACCACTGACTTACTGGTTTTCCAGCCAATCAACCACCCTTTGTTTGTCCAGCCTGTTATGGTAAAGTGCGCGCCTTTAAAATAAACATTCCATTTTCGGGAGAGTGAGTTAGATGTTTGGCATTACGATTACGGTCACTACAGTTCTGTCGCTGCTAGGTTTGGGTATCGCTTTCTTTTACATGAAGAAAGTGATGAGCGTACCGCTTGTTCTGGGTCTGGAAGAAAAGGACGCGGAGCGCCTGAGGTTTATCCATGGGGCTATTGCGGACGGGGCGATGGCGTTCTTGAAGCAGGAATATAAATTCCTGCTCGTCTTCATGAGTGCCTTCGCCGTGATCATAGCTGTTCTAATCGATGACGCGCATACCCCGGATATTCACGAAGGCATCTACACAGCGATCGCTTTCCTCTTCGGTGGCGCGATTTCAGTTGCCTGTGGTTATATCGGCATGAAGGTAGCCACCCAGGGAAATGCCCGCACCACAGTCTCGGCGAAGGTGAGTGTTGCCGATGCCTTTGAGGTGGCAATTAACTCCGGTGCGGTCATGGGTTTTACGCTGGTAAGTCTTGCCACGCTCGGCCTGGTGATTATTTATGTGGTGATGAGCTGGTTGCTGGCGGACCTGGGTCAGGAGAACAATCACATCTTGATGGACGTTATCGCCGGTTTCGGTCTTGGTGGCTCTACCATAGCGCTGTTTGCGCGAGTGGGCGGCGGTATTTTTACCAAGGCGGCCGATGTGGGTGCCGACCTGGTGGGTAAAGTTGAGAAGGGCATCCCGGAAGACGATCCCCGGAACCCGGCGGTAATAGCCGACAATGTTGGTGACAATGTCGGTGATGTCGCCGGTATGGGTGCCGACCTTTTTGGATCCTGTGCCGAAAGCACCTGTGCCGCCATGGTGATCAGTGCAGTAGTATTCGCCGCCAATCCGGATGCGCTGCTGTATCCGATTCTTATCAGCGCGATTGGCATTCCAATAAGCCTGATTACTAAATTGCTGGTGAATGTTAAGACCGAAGACGATGTTGCACCGGCATTGATGAAACTGTTGATTATCTCCAGTGGACTAATGGCCGTGGTGATCTACTTTATTACCATGGCTTTGATTCCTGAGTCCTTTGACTTAAATGGTGAGCCATACAGCAACCTGGGTGTATACGGGAGCTTCCTTTCCGGCCTGGTTGCTGGCCTTGCGGTTGGCTTGCTTACCGGTTATTACACGTCTGAAAAATACAAGCCGGTTCAAGATCTCGCCAAATCCTGTGAGACAGGTGTTGCCACTAATATAATTTTTGGCCTGGCACTCGGCTACAAGAGTACAGTGCTGCCTTATCTTGCTATAGCCGTCAGTATTTTCGTGTCTTGGGATTTGGCGGGTATGTATGGCGTTGCCATCGCATCTCTGGGTATGCTGGGCACGTTGGTGATCGCACTGACGATTGATGCCTATGGGCCGGTTGCCGACAATGCAGGCGGAATTGCCCAGATGGTTGGTCTGGACAAAGAAGTGCGCCGCCGCACCGATATTTTAGATTCTGCAGGCAACACTACCGCGGCAATTGGTAAAGGTTTCGCCATCGGTGCTGCGATTCTGACGTCGCTGGCGCTGTTTGCTGCATTTATTACTACGGCATCCATCTTATCGGGCGAACCTATCACCATGAGCTTGCTGGACCCGCTGGTCTTCACCAGTGTCTTCATTGGTGCCGTGTTGCCATTCCTGTTTACTGCCATGACGATGCAGGCGGTGGGTGAAGCGGCTTTCGCGATGATTGAAGAAGTGCGTCATCAGTTCAAGACTATCCCTGGCATCATGGAAGGCACTGGCAAGCCGGACTATGAGCGATGTATCGCTATTTCGACGCAGGCAGCTCTCAAAATGATGATTGCTCCGGGCGTGTTGATCATGGGTACTCCGCTAATCACCGGTTATCTATTCGGCGTCGAAGCTGTAGCCGGAGTGCTTATTGGTTCACTGGTTACTGGCGGTGTGCTGGCAATCGCCTCTACCAACAGTGGTGGCGCCTGGGACAATGCCAAGAAATACATTGAAGCTGGAAATCTTGGTGGCAAAGGCTCGGAAGTGCATAAGGCCGCTGTGGTGGGTGATACCGTTGGAGATCCATTGAAAGATACTTCTGGGCCTTCCCTGAATATACTGATCAAACTTTCCGCTATTCTAAGTCTGGTATTCGCCCCATTCATTGTTCAATACGGTGGTGTATTGCTAGGTTGAAGATTATTCTGAACAGAGAAAAAAGGGGTCTTAAGACCACTGCTGTCCCACAGTTGAAAGTCATAAGGCGAACCTCATTTGAGGTTCGCCTTTTTTATCTCTGTGTGGATCGGGATTAAGTATCTCTTGCAGACTTCTTCGTTCAAATAAATTGAGTTGTATCACTCGTAGTATTCGCTGAACAGTCCATCCTATTTTTGCACTATACCGGGCAAATGCCAGCAATAAGTAGGTAATCATAGCTATCCAAACCTGCGTTAATATCGCATTCTTCGACTGCCCGACAAAGGCCTTAATCTTCAGATTCTGTTTGATTGCTTTAAAAAATAGTTCAACCTTCCACCGGTCTTTATAAATCGCTGCTACTGTGGCCGCCGACAGCCCGAAATGATTCGTCAAAAACATATAGTGCTTGCCCGTTTGCTTGTCTGTAAAACCAACTCGCCTTAGCCTAGGTGCTCCACGTTTCATCGCATGTGCGCTGTTTAGCTGGATGATTTGATCGCTGGTGACACCCGCTCTTTTATCGACCAGTTTCCGTTCCAGCACCTTATAAACCGCTTTGGGTCGAAGCCTGGTTACGAAGAAAACTCCTTTATCTGTCAATGACTTAAACCATTGATAGTCAACATAGCCTTTGTCGAAAGCCACCAGACTCCCTTTGGGAAAGTCAAACTGGCGACCCTGCACCATGTCATTCTCTTTACCATCACTCAAAGCCACAAACTCAGGAATCATCGTGCCATGATTCAACCCTACACTCAGTTTTACACTGGACTTATCCTGATGGCTCGCAGCCCAAGGGAAGAGCTTGACGGACAGATCGATATGACTGGCATCTAGTGAGTAAAGGGGGTTTTTGAAGCGAAACTTATGCGTCGAAGGGTGAGACTTGCACCGATTGAGCAGTTTATAAAACAGTGCCTGATACAGCTCGGCTGGCTGGTTCTCGTTGATTCTAGACAACGTGGAGCGAGCAATAGGTTTGGCACCCAAATGATACAGTTTCTGCTGCTGGCTTTCTAAATTAGATTGAATGTCTCTCAGGCTTTGTCTGCCAGACAGCTGAGACATCGACATGCCGATAAATTGGTCCCAACGACTGGCTGACCGTAGCTTTTGACCTGAATGATGGATTTTTGCCAACCCTTCAAATTCATGTCTGGATAAGGGTTTTAGCAACTGATGAAATGCAGTGTTATGATGTGACAAAGCCTGAGTCCTCCTAGCTACAATGTTTGTTCGCACTCACATTATAACTTCTTGAACTCAGGCTTTCTTATTTATCACTTACTGTGGGACAGCAGTGGTCTTAAGACCCTTTTTTTTTGTTTGAACCCAAGCAAATAGGTTCGTCTAGTCTCTTCTCGTCTCGAAGTGATACAGCACCCATTCGATAGTTTGCATGGGTTCGTCGCTGGTTAAATCCGTCCAACGAGTTGTCACCGTCTTAACAAACTGGTAAATACGAAAAGAGTCAGTATTTTCGATAATGAGGTTACGCACCGATGGATTCAATGTGTAGTTGGAAATCTCTACCAGTCTCCAGTTATCTGATAAGGTTCGATCTACACATTCGTCTCCTTGCAGTAGGTCGATGTAATCTATTTCAACTTCGGCATATCCCCTTGCAGGCACAAGCAGATCCAAATTGATCGCCACCTGATCCGCTACATTTATGCTATTTTTAAAGACAATCGAGTGCAGTCGAATAGGGTTCGCCGTTTGATTGTAGGCAACGAAGCGCAAGCCGTCATCGGTATTTTCACCCCATGCAGAGGAATAGAAGGCGAATTTGATTTCAGTTTCTTCCTGCGTGTCTGCAATAATCCAGGTGCAGGCAAATAGGAAAAATAGTCCGGCTAATCTGTGCATGTTAGAAGATGATCCCAACCCTTTCGATTTTTGTCAAAACTCATCACTCGATCCCTATATTCAATTCTAGCGGTCAAGCAGACCTGGTGTCATGCCTATTTTCTTTTCATAGTGTATAAAAGATAATTAATGCCATCAGCCAGCGTTGGATTTATCTGTATAATGGGTGCTGAGTTGCATGGTATTTGGGTGAATCGTAAATAAATAAAATGGACAATATCAAACATATAATCTGTATTGCTTCGGGTAAAGGGGGAGTGGGCAAATCGACGACGGCCGTTAATCTCGCGGTGGCCCTCTCCCATATTGGTCACCCGGTAGGACTGCTGGATGCAGATATTTACGGGCCTAGCCTGCCCATAATGATGGGAGTGAAACCCGGAACCAGACCCAAGATCAGGGACCAGAAATTCATGCTGCCTATCGTTGCCCATGGCGTCGAATGCAATTCCATGGGGTTTCTAGTGGATGAGAAAACGGCGATGATTTGGCGAGCGCCCATGATAATTTCGGCGTTCAATCAAATTCTCAAAGATACGGCTTGGTCTGATTTGGATTATTTAATCGTCGATATGCCCCCTGGAACCGGTGATATTCAACTGAGCCTGGCACAATCGGTTCGAGTAAGCGGAGCTGTAATAGTGACAACACCACAGGATGTAGCGTTGCTGGATGCGCGTAAGGGTATCGAAATGTTTATCAAGGTCGATGTGCCAATATTGGGCGTGGTCGAAAATATGAGCACCCATGTCTGCACAAATTGTGGTCACGAAGAAGCTATCTTCGGTAGTGGCGGAGGAGACAAACTCGCAGCAGACTATGGTGTCGAAGTCATTGGTAGGTTACCTCTCGACTTATTAATCAGAGAACGGACGGACGCCGGTAATCCTATGGTAGCAGCGGACTCGACTCATGCCGCCAGCAAGGCTTATCTGCAGCTTGCTGCTAATGTTGTTGCCCAAATAAAACGCAATGAAATAACAGCAACGAAAGGGCCAACGATAACAGTAACTAACGATTAGTCACTTGGGGTTACACCCATTCGATCCGCAGTGATTCATTAGAATAAAAAAAACGAGGTATCACGTTGGACGCAGTTAATGATTTCTTGATTTTCATAGACGGCTACCTCGGTAGCGCGCTCTGGTTCCCCGCCTTGCTTCTGTCTGTAGGTATTTTTTTCACACTGTATCTTGGTTTTCCCCAGATTCGCTATTTTAAACACGCAATTGCAGTGACCATGGGTAAATTTGACAAGGAGGGGGCTAAAGGCGACACCACCCATTTCCAGGCACTAGCGACAGCACTGTCAGGCACGGTGGGCACTGGTAATATCGGGGGCGTGGCGCTGGCATTGCATCTAGGCGGGCCGGCTGCGTTGTTCTGGATGTGGATGACCGCCTTTTTAGGCATGACCAGCAAATTTGTGGAAGTAACACTGTCGCACAAATATCGTACTCAATTGCCCGACGGCACCATGGCCGGCGGTCCCATGTACTACATGGAAAAGGGGCTCAATGCCAAATGGCTGGCAATTATTTTTGCGATGGCAACGGTACTTAGTTCATTTGGTACTGGAAATTTACCACAGATCAACAGTATCGCCGCCGGATTGGAAAGCACATTTTCATTGGATCCGTTGATTACCGCTAGTGTGCTTTCGGTGTTGCTGGCACTGGTAATTATCGGTGGCATTACCCGAATCGCGAAGGTTGCCGCCGCAATCGTACCTACCATGGCGTTTATCTACTTAGTCGGTGCATTTGCGGTAATCATTCCAAACATCGGGAATATCATTCCATCCTTTGTCTCTATTTTCAGCGATGTCTTCACCGGTTCCGCAGCTACCGGTGG
>JADFOC010000129.1 GCA_022563075.1 Pseudomonadota bacterium | reverse complement strand
ATACTAACCAATGGCAAAATCATCACCGTGGACGAGGATTTTTCAATTCACAATACCGTGGTGGTGGATGCAGGAAGGATCGTCGAGACTGGTGATCAGTCATTGACCGAGAAATATCAGGCCGACAACTTGGTGGATCTGAATGGCAAGACATTGATGCCGGGATTCATCGACTCCCATACCCATATACGGGGACGTCCACAACGCTATATCGAATTGAGTGAAGTCGGCTCCATCGCCGAGATGCAGGACTTGATCAGGGCCAAGGTCGAAGAGATCGGTGAGGGCGAATGGATAACCGGCTATGGTTGGTCGGAAGATGAATTGGCCGAGGGTCGCCGACCCCTGCGGCAGGACCTGGATGCCGCCGCACCCAAAAACCCCGTTACTTTTACCCGGGCTGGCGGCCACAGCGCCGTGGTAAGCACGCTGGCATTGAATCTGGCCAACATTAGCGATGACACACCCGATCCACAGGGTGGCGTCATCGAACGCGATGCAGACGGTGTTGCCAACGGTATTATCCGCGAGCGTCAGGGCATCGTCGGACGGCTGGTGCCCGATTCCACCTACGACGAGCTGATCGCCAGCCTGGCAATCAATCTCAATGCCTTGCTGAGCAAAGGTATCACCAGCATTACCGACGCCTCCAAGAGTCCACGCGACTACGTCATGTGGGAAGAACTCTACGGCAAGGAAGAGCTCAAGTTGCCGCGAGCTGCCTTACAGTTTCAATGGTTTGACCCGGCGGCAATCAATGAATTGAAGGCACGGGTGGGCGCTGGCAATGATTTTCTCAAGATCGGGCCGATCAAGATCTTCGCCGACGGTGGCTTCACCGGGCCTGCTGCCTTTACCCTGGAGCCTTATCTCAATCAGGGTGACTATCGTGGCTATCTCAACATGCCGCAAGCAGAACTGGTCAGCCTGATCAATGAAATACACGATGCCGGGTGGCAGATGGGCATTCATGCTATCGGCGATGCAGCCATTCAACTGGTAGTTGACACACTGGCCGACGCGCTGCAACGCAATCCCCGTGACGACCACCGACATTACCTCAACCATTTCTCCATGCGGCCCCCCACAGCCACCATGGAAAAAATGGCACAGTATGGTATTCACATCACCCAGCAACCTAATTTCACCTACACCCTGGAAGGTCGTTACGTAGCGAATCTTGACGGCTCGCGACTGGAACACAACAATCCTCTGCGCTCGCCGATGGATCATGGCATCGTGGTGGCTATTTCCAGCGATATCTTGCCGATTGGCCCGTTGGTAGGCATTTACGCGGCAGTAACTAGAAAGGGGATGAGCGGCCGAGTATTCGCGGCCGAAGAAGCCATTACCATCGAACAGGCAATCCGCGGCTATACCCTGACCGGCGCCTATCTTGCCTTCGAGGAAGCCATTAAGGGATCACTGGAGCCAGGCAAACTGGCGGACATGATAGTTCTCTCAGACGATATACTCGGCGTAGATCCTGAACGAATCATGGAAATCCAGATCGAACAAACCTATGTCGATGGCAAACTGGTGTATTCGAGGGACTAGCCGGCTACTTTCCCTGGGCTAAGATTTTCTCCAGCCAGGGTTGCAAGGTACTCCAATCCATCCGAAACATGTGCGGCGCACCCTCAATAATAGCCGCATCCAGATCCACTCCTGCATCGCTGAGACTGTTTACGGTTTCGTCGAAGCGGGCGGCCCAATCGAGTCGATCGGCGCCACCGATACGCAGGTAGATTGGAAAACCATCGAGCGCCTCATTATCGGTACCGGAATTTGAGAGTGCGGGCACGGCGGCGACACCAAAATAGTTGGCGGGGTTGCGGCGTGCAATTTCCAACGCCGACAGACCACCATTCGATACCCCGGCCAAGAGTACCTTGCCAGCAGCGATGTCTTCCCGCTGCTGCAGCTCATCGATAAGCTGTACCACTTTGGCGTTGTTGGTACTGCCGCGAAAAGAGCGATTGTCCGGAGATATGGGCACCGCCACCATCCAGCCACGCTGGGCAAAACCAGAACCCAGCCACTGAGAGGTGTCTCTGGAGATAGAGGCATTGCCCGGTCCGCCACCCATCAGGATAAGCAGTGGTCTAGGCTGCGCTGACACCTCCTCTGGCTCAACCATGAACACGTTCAAAATGGAGCCATCGGCGAGAGTGATTCTTTCTTGTGCGGCTGAGTTCAATGGGAGGATTAAGACCAATAACAGTAGCAGTGACGAGTTTCTGACCATCTTCAGTTCCTCTTAGAGAACAATGACTATGAGTTTTCTCTCTTCTTGTAAACGGCGGCGAATTTCTCCTGCAGGCGACGCATGCCACCCAACCAGCGATCGTAATCGTCGGTCTTGCGCCGCATATAAGTCAACACTTCGGGATGGGGCAACACCAGGAAACGTTCCTGCTGCAGCGTCTGCATGACCGTGTCTGCCAATTTATCGGGCTCCAGCATGCCATCCAATCCAGCCACGCCACCATCACCACCGGCCGTCATCTTGGTCCGTACCGCTTGCGGGCACAATACCGATACCTTGATGCCGCGACTGCCGTAGGTAATCGATAACCACTCGGCGAAGCCGACTGCCGCATGTTTGGTGACCGAGTAAGGCGCGGATCCCACCTGGCTGAGTAAGCCAGCCGCCGAGGAGGTATTCAGCAGATATCCATCTCCTCGCTCCAGCATCCCAGGGAGTACGGCGCGCGCGGCGAACACATGCGACATCACGTTGATGTCCCAGATTTGCTGCCAGGCATCGGTGGCTACGTTTTCACCGCCGGCGGTGAAGATACCGGCATTGGAACAAAACAAATCGATGCGCCCGAATTTATCCAGAGTCTGCGCCACCAGGGCGTTCACTTCTTCTTCCTTGCCGACGTCGGTTTTAATGCCGAGAGCTGCTGTGCTGGCTTCGATATCGGCTACGGTCAGATCGATTCCCGCTTGATCGATATCAGATACGACAACCGCTTTTGCCCCTTCCTTGGCGAAGCGTTCACACAGAGATTTTCCAATCCCGCTAGCGCCGCCGGTGACCACTGCAACCTTGTCTTTTATATGCATGTTTTACTTTCCGTCATTATTTGTAGGTCGAGCCAATTGACTAAGCCGACAGCATTTGAGTGAGTCTCTGAGAGATTATCTCTTCGGCTTCACTGACAATTCCGGCAATCAAATCTGCGCAGCTTGGAATGTCATCGATCAAGCCTATCACCATGCCTGCCGACCAGATGCCATGTTCCAGGTCACCACTATTAAACACCTCCCTGCCTCTGGTGCCCTGCACCAGCGGTGCGATGTCTTCGAAGTTGGTGGCGCCATCCCGGGATTCGATTTCCAGGACTTGTTCAGCAACGCTGTTCTTGAATACGCGAGCCGTGTTTTTCAAGGTGCGATAGATGAGCGAGGTATCCCGCTCAGACGCTTCCACCATGGCCTGCTTCACGTTTTCATGAATCGGCGCTTCCTTGGTGGCCATAAAACGCGTGCCCATATTAATGCCATCTGCCCCCATTGCCAGGACCGCCGCCAGTGCCCTGCCATCGGCGAGCCCCCCCGAAGCGAGAAAGGGAATCTTCAACTTCCTCGCGGCCAGGGGCAGTAGAATCATATTGGTGATATCGTCTTCGCCGGGATGACCCGCACATTCAAAACCATCGACACTCACCATATCGCAGCCAATTCGTTCGGCTTTTAAACAATGGCGGATGGATGTGCATTTATGAATCACGGTGATACCCGCTGCCTTAAACATGGGCAGATACGGTTCGGGATTGTGTCCCGCCGTCTCGACAATCTTGATCCCGGAGTCGACGATAGCCTGGGCATAGAGCTCATAAGGAACCGGTTTGATGGTTGGCAGAATCGTCAAGTTCACCGCAAATGGCTTGTCGGTCATGTCCCGACAACGTTCGATCTCCTGCAGCAGGTCTTCCGGTGTCGGCTGGGTGAGGCCGGTAAGTATGCCCAAGCCGCCCGCGTTTGATACCGCGGATGCCAGCTCGGCCAGGCCAACCCATTGCATGCCTCCCTGCACCACAGGATGTTCAATACCGAGCATTTTAGTAATTCTGGTTTGCATTTAAGACGTATCCCCCAAGGTTGTTCACTGCCAGCCTCATGCATCATGTGACTGCATTTAAAATCGATGGCTAGTTTACGTGCTAATACTCGAGCGTGTAAAGGCGGGAGATTCGGCGTGTTTTCATGGTATATTGACGGGCGATTTGGGGGTAATCCAGGCTTTCTCAGCTCGTCGCCAGTCGCAGACCGGGAAGAATTGAATTTACACGTATCGGTCCAGTTAAAGAAAAGTCGCGTATAAGACGAAAATTGAATAAATCGCCTCCCAGCGAGATCAAGAGATCAAAAATGCAAATCCCACATTGGAGAGAGATATGCTACGCAAATTACTCGCGGCGAGTATCGCTGCTGCCACTGTAATTACTGCAATTCCTGTTCTTGCCCAAGTCGGTCAGCAGGCGATCGAAGAAATAGAAGTCATTTCCAATGCCAGAAGATCGCAAGGACTGGCGGATATTAACGCCGCCGTATCGGTACTCGGTCAACAGGAATTGAACCTGATCGGCCACAGCCATTTCCAGCAAGCACTGAATCGCCTGCCCGGCGTGAGCATCCACAGAAATAACGGTCAGGAGAGCCTGCTTGCCATTCGCTCTCCGGTGCTAACCGGTGGTGGTGCCTGTGGTTCTTTCCTGATTGCGGAACAGGGTATTCCAGTGCGCTCCCACGGTTTCTGCAATGTGAACGAGATGTTTGACGCACATACCGAAAATGCCGCCAGAATCGAAGTCGTTCGTGGACCGGGTAGTGCTTTCTATGGATCCAATGCAGTCCACGGCATGATCAATGTGGTGCTGCCCGAGCCCAGCGAAACGACTGAATTCACTCTGGAACTCGGCCCCAGAGGCTCTTATCGGGTCAAAGGAAGAGCGGGTCTTGACTACGGCAATTTCAAGCACTTACTGTTATTCAGCGGTGTCAATGAAGAAGGCTACCGTGATGACAGTGGGGTCGATCAGCAGAAAATTTCCTGGTTGTACCAATACACCACTCGAAATGGCACGCGACTGGATGGTGGTTTCACCAGGGCGAACTTAAATCAGGAAACCGCCGGATTTGTGGTTGGAACCAAAGCCTATAAATCCAATGATTTACAGGCGACCAATCCCAACCCGGAAGCCTTTCGCGACAGTGTTAATACCCGCGTCTGGACTTCATTCGCACGGGAAGTCGACGGCTGGGATTTGGTCGTCACTCCCTACTTTCGCGAAGTGAATATGACCTTCATGCAGCACTTTCTGCCCGGACAACCGATCGAAGATACCGAACACCGCAGCCTGGGAATGCAATTCGCTGCCTACCAGACATTATCCAGCGGGTCGGATCTGGCACTCGGTTTCGACCTGGAATATACCGATGGTTCACTGCAACAATTTCAGCCAAACCCAACCACCGGCTCATTCTTCTTACGTAACTCCATTCCCCAGGGTCAACATTACGACTATGAAGTGGAGGCCAGGCAATTGGCCGCATTTATAAACTATGAACGGAGTTTCGACAACGGCTGGGATTTATCGCTGGGAGTTCGCTTCGAAAACGTAAAATATTCCTATGACAACAAGATGATCGATGGTCGCACCGATGAGTTTGGTGTTCCCTGTCGTTTTGGCTGTCGCTATAACCGACCTGCCGACGGCGACAATGGCTTTATCGATTTGTCGCCGAAACTGGGTTTGAGTTATGCGCTGAATGACAGCCACAAACTGCAGCTTCGCATACAACGAGGATTTCGTGCGCCCCAGGCGACCGAACTGTATCGCCTGCAAAATGCCCAAACCGTGGCCGATCTGGATTCAGTAAAGCTGGATAGCTACGAACTGGGTTTCAGTGGGGCCGGCGACAATTGGGACTACCTGGCAACCTGGTATTACATGGACAAGGACAATGAAATCATCACCAGCAGCTCTCGCGAAAATCTGAATGGCAGCCATACCAAGCATGTGGGCCTTGAATTTGCCGTTGGCTACGATATAAGCAGTACCTTGTCTATTCGCGGCGTGTTTAATCTGGCCGAGCACACCTATGCAAGCTCACAGATATCAGGTGGCATCGATATCAAAGGCAAGGACGTGGACACGGCGCCTAATACTTTCGGCAACCTGCGCCTACAATGGCGTCCAAATCCAAGGCTGTTGACGGAACTGGAACTGGTCAACATGGGCAGCTATTACACCAATCCTGAGAACACACGAGACTATGAGGGTCACAACCTCCTCAATCTACGTACTCAATACGAGGTTAACGACAAGCTGAGCTTATCGCTAAACATCTTAAATTTATCCAATCAGGAATATGCAGAACGGGCCGACTGGACTACTTTTACCGGCGATCGCTATTTCCCAGGCGAGCCGATACGAGCCTTCTTTGCACTGAACTGGAAGTATCGCTAACCTCACAGATGGTGCGAGCACTGGTAATCAAATCCCCATGCCTCACCAGGAATGCCGGCTGTTAGCCGGCATTCTTTATTGCCTACCGTGCAGAACCTCCAAGACCACACACCCATGACAGATCCGACAACCCCAACAGATTCCACTGCATACCAAGCTTTGATCGACTATTTTTCGAATAGTAAATCTATCGATCTAACGCCTATCGCGCATCCTGACAGTTCGATCAACAAAATGGTGGATGGCCACGAAAAATCTCTTCGCAAAGCCGCGGTATTGATTCCTGTTACACGGCCGCAAGCTGACCGTAAGAGTCAAATCATCTTGACGGTTCGCGCGGAGAACCTGAGGAGCCATGCTGGCCAAATAAGTTTGCCGGGGGGGACCTCTGAAGCACAAGATGCCGATGCTATTGCGACGGCATTAAGGGAAAGTGAAGAAGAAATTGGCCTGCGAGCGGAGCAGGTTGAAGTCATTGGTCAATTGGGCGACATGGCGCTTCCTTCTGGTTTTCAGGTAACACCTATCGTGGGATTGATCGAATCAGGTCTGAGTTTCACCCCCTGCCCGATTGAAGTAGCAGAGTTATTTCAGGCGCCGCTGGATTTAATACTGGATATGACTGCCTATACAACTTCTGTGATGACCTTCGATGAAAAGCCAAGAAAGATATTAGAGCTTTACTATGAGGACTATCGAATCTGGGGAGCGACGGCGGCTATTCTTTATCACTTGGCGAAAGAAGTAAGTAAAAGCAGAGAATAGGTCTCGCTTTACGCTTTTTTTATTAGTCTCTATCGGCGTCGAAGGCATCCTTCAG
>JADFOC010000128.1 GCA_022563075.1 Pseudomonadota bacterium | reverse complement strand
CGGCGGCTTACAGCCGTCCTGCGCGCTTCGCGCTGGTGCAGTCCGCTGCATGACCACTCTCCCGGCCGCCAATCCAAGATTGGCGTCGTTCGACACGCATGACGCTTGCGCGTCATGAAAAGCGCGTGTCTCACCCACCCAGCCACTCTTTGTGCGCCTACTTTTCGGCTTCGCAATCTATAACAGAACACAGAGAGCGGCTGGCTGTGTTGTGGCCTGGTTTAGCGGTGATTGAGTGCCTGAAAATGGAGCGGGAAACGAGATTCGAACTCGCGACCCCGACCTTGGCAAGGTCGTGCTCTACCAACTGAGCTATTCCCGCAATTTTGAGCTTTCTATTATCTTTCGTTTTATGCCGGTTTGGCAATCGGGCCCGGAACCATCGGCCCGCAAAAAGAGGCGCTTATTCTAATGCCTAAGTCATTCAAGTCAAGCCAAATCCCGCGAGTTTTCAGCGATCTTCCTCCTTATCCAACAACACAATTCTGGCATTCCTGAAATAGTGCAGCATCGACCAGATACTGAGCGCAGCCGCCACGCTAATCAAGATATAACCGGCCTGCAGAATCCACTCGGGATAGTCCGGTGAGGCCAACAACAGGGCGATGATCGCGATCATCTGCACCGTGGTTTTGAGCTTGCCGGAATAGGCGACGGCCACCCTGTCTCGCTGTCCCCTGGAGGCCATCCATTCGCGCAAGGCAGACACGGCGAGTTCTCGGGAGATGATGATGGCGGTGGCAATCAGCAAGGCCGGATAGACCGTGACCAGCATGATCAGCACCCCTGTCACCAGGAGTTTGTCGGCCACCGGGTCCAGGAAGGCCCCAAAATCGGAAGTCTGATGCAGGCGGCGGGCCAGATAGCCGTCAAGCCAGTCGGTTAAACTGGCGAGTGTGAACAGGATCGCCGCCAGCAGATGGGCTGATTCCATTGCCGAGAAATAGCAGCCAATCACCACCGGTATCAACAATATACGTGAATATGTAGTCAGGTTTGCCCAATTCATAGCTGGTCTTTCAAAATTTTTATTCTTATGTAACATATAGCTGTATTCTAAACGTAAAGCAAAACCGCCGCCAACATCTTCAAGTTAACGGGCCAGGAGTATTTAGCCATTATGCAGGTATGCATATATGTTTTCGGCCAATGTCTTACTTATGCCAGTCACTTTCGCAATTTCTGCTTCGCTGGCTTTTCGAATCTCCTGCTGGCCGCCAAAGTAGCGCAGCAATTCCCGCCGGCGTTTCGGGCCGAGTCCGGGGATCTGCTCCAACGGCGATTGCTTGCGTGCCTTGGCCCGGCGTTGTCGATGCGCGGTGATGGCGAAGCGGTGGGCCTCGTCCCTGATCTGCTGGAGCAGGTGTAGCGCCGGTGATTCAGCGGCTATGGCGATCTCCCGGTGGCGACCTTCGGTGCTCACGAACAGGGTCTCCTGCCCTGCCCGCCGGCTTATGCCCTTGGCTATGCCCAGCAATAGAATCTCCGGTAGCTGGAATTTCTCCAATACCTGGTAAGCCTGGGTCAGCTGGCCCTTGCCGCCATCGATCAGCAGGATGTCTGGAATCTTGCCCTCACCCTTGGTCAGCCGGGTGAAACGCCGGTCCAATACCTGCCGCATCGCCGCGTAGTCGTCGCCCGGGGTGATGTCCTTGATATTAAAGCGGCGGTAATCGCTCTTTACCGCACCGCCCTCATCAAATACCACACATGACCCCACGGTACCTTCCCCGGAGGTGTGGCTGATATCGAAGCATTCGATCCGTGTGGGCATAGATTCCAGTTTAAGAGCGTCCTGTAACTGTTGAAACCGCTTATGAATGTTCTGCTTATTACTGACGAAAGCCTGCAGCGATTCCCGGGCATTGGTGACCGCCAATTGCAACCATTTAGCGCGATAGCCGCGCACCCGCATGGATAATTTGACCCGGCGCTTGGCCACATAGGAGAGCGCTTCCTGCAATGGCTGCGCATCTTCGAATACCGATGGCACGATGATCTCCGCCGGAATATTGGCCGATTTGTCATCGCCTAAATAGGATTGGGCAATAAAGGCCGACAGCACCTCGCTCGCCTCGGTGGCTAGCCGGAAGCGTGGATAGTGACTCTTGCTGCCGATGACCCGCCCGGCACGCACGTAGATGGCATGCACGCACACATAGGGCTGCTGTAATTCGGCGGCGATAATGTCCGCATCTTTACCCTGGTTGGCGACGAACTGCCGTTCCTGGATCCGTCGCAGATCGATCACCTGATCCCGCAGTACCGCCGCGCGCTCGAAATCTTCATCGGCGGCTGCCTGTTCCATGGTGGCGGTCAGCTCTTTGGTGAGCAAATTACTCTTGCCTTGCAAGAACAGGGTCGAGTAACGCACGTCCCTGGCATAGTCCTGCGTCGAGATCAGATTGACGCAGGGCGCCGTGCAACGCTTGATTTGATACTGCAGACAGGGGCGCGATCTATTCTTAAAAAAGCTGTCCTCACATTGTCTTACGCGAAATACCTTCTGCAGGACTTGAAGTGTTTCACGGGTGGCATGGGCACTGGGGTAAGGCCCGAAAAAACGCCCCTGGCGCTTTCGGCTGCCGCGGTAGAAGGCGAGGCGCGGATACTCATCGCCCTCGCTCAGTAGAATATAGGGATAGGATTTGTCGTCTCTTAGCTGAATGTTGTAGGCCGGCCGGTGGGTCTTGATCAGGCTTTGTTCCAGCAGCAGGGCCTCGGTATCGCTATGGGTGATAGTGACGTCGATCGCATCGATCTTGGCGACCATCGCCATGGTCTTGGTGGCCAGGCCGGACGCGCGGAAGTAGCTGGTCACCCGCTTCTTGAGATTGTGCGCCTTGCCGACATAGAGTACCTCGGCGTTGCTATCCAACATGCGATAGACACCTGGCCTGCCAGTTAAGGTGGCAAGAAAGGTTTTATGGTCAAACGTCTGATCTGACTCTTGATTTGAATTGGCAGCAGCTTCGTTTCGCATCGTATGGGTTCATCACTTGGTGGTGAGCAAATGATAAACCGCGAGGGACACTAGCGAAAGCGGATCGGCGTCTCAACCAGACAAGTAGTGAGTGAGGGAGAAATCTTCGGATCCACTGGCGTCGTCAGCCAGTCCATGCTGCACCGCCAGTACGGTGAGTTCAACATCGCTGCGGATACCCAGTTTTTCAAAGATTCGATAGCGGTAGCTATACACCGTCTTCGGACTGAGCGCGAGATAGGTGGCTATCTGGCTTACCTTTTTACTGCTGGTCAGCATCATGGCGATCTGCAATTCCCGCCGTGAGAGCCGGTCAAACAGGGCCTCACCACTGTCATTAAACGGATCCAGTGGCAGTTGCCGGGCCACTTCAGGGGTCACGTAATGCTGTCCCTGCTGCACCATCCTTATCGCCTGCAGCATTTCATCGACGCCGACATTCTTGCTGATAAAGGCCTGCGCACCTGCCCTCAACATCTGCGATGGGATGACTCCGGAGGTAATGGAAGACATGGCGATGATACGGATCTGGGGAGCCAGGCCGCGAATGCGCCGGGTGGCTTCGATGCCGCCGATGCCGGGCATGCGTGCATCCATCAAGATGATATCCGGGGCAACCTGCCCAATGAACGCCAGTGCTTCCTCGCCACTACTTACTTCGCCAACGACCACCATGTCGGTTTCATCGGCGAGCAAGCGCGCCAGCCCATTGCGCACCAGCGCATGATCGTCGACCAGTAGAATGTAGATCTTCTCTTGCGGCAGCAGACTCATGATAAATTTCTTGTTTTAGCTTAGAAGCAAATTGAAGCCAACCCACAAACTTCCTTGCCACTAATTTGATAGCACCAGGTGCGCCAGAGTACAAATCGGCGTGGCCAAAATGGGAACTGGTTCACATTTTAAGAATTTAGTGCATGACTGGTGACGAAAAGTATTGCTTTCCGGATTAGATGATTTTCACCTCGGTATCGAGACTGAGTCCGAAATTACTGAGTATCGAACTGCTCATTTCCTGGGCTAACAGGTAAATATCTTCGCCGCTGGCTGCACCAAGATTAACCAACACCAGCGCATGCTTGGTGTGCACCGCGGCCTGTCCCCGCTGCCTGCCCTTCCACCCCAGACGATCCAGCAACCACGCCGCCGGAATCTTGACTAACTCATCTTCGGCGGTGGGATAGCAAGGCAGGTCTTGAACCTGTTGTTTAAGAGACTGGTATTTGTCTTTGGATACAATCGGGTTTTTAAAGAAGCTGCCGGCGTTGCCGAGGATGGCCGGGTCCGGCAGTTTGCTACTGCGAATCCGGCAGACGGTGTCGAATACTTGTTGCGCGGTGACCTCACCGGAGGGAAATGCATCACGCAAGGCCTGATAGCCGATTTGCGGCGATTGCTGGGTTAACAGCTGCAGGGTCACCGAGAGTACGATGAGATTCCGACTATGCTTGAAGATACTGTCGCGATAGGAAAATTCACAGTCGGCCTTGTGCATGCGGCGCACGGTACCGGTGGCGGTGTCGAACACCTCCACCTCGACAATGAACTGTTCAATTTCCACCCCATAAGCGCCGATGTTCTGAATCGGCGCGGCACCGACAGTTCCTGGAATAAGAGCAAGATTTTCAAGGCCATAAAGCCCTTCACTCATGCAGTTTATCACTAGCTGGTGCCAGTTCTCACCGGCGGCTACCCGCAGCAGTCCCGGTGCGGAAAGCCGCTCCACCGCGCGGTTGGCCAGGCGCACAATCAGGCCCGGATAGTCATGCAGGAACAAGATATTGCTGCCGCCGCCGAGTATCTGCGTCGGCAGCCGGTGCTGGCTCGCGTATGCCATCGCCTCATTTAAGTCGTGCGGCTGCTGGATCTCGGTAAAATAGGCGGCGATGGCGTGTACACCGAAGCTGTTGAAATCGGTCAGATCCACCTGTTCTTTAATTTGCATCGATCTGGTCTACTGCGCGCGTGGCGCCGGAAAATGCTGGTGGCAGATATGTTCGAGCAGTCGTTCACAGGCCTCCTCCACCAGATCCAGCACCAGTTGGAACCCCGCGGCGCCACTGTAATAAGGGTCGGGCACAGATTCATGACTGCTCTGGCCATAGTCCAGCAATAGCTGCAGTTTAGGCAGATGTGCCCGCGGGCAGCGCGCGCGTAATTCCTTCAGATTGGTCCGATCCATCGCCAGAATGTAGTTGAACCGTGGATAGTCGGACGCCTCCACCTGGCGGGCTTTGAATGCCTGCAGCGAATAGCCACGCGCGGCGGCGACTTCAATCGCTCGCCGGTCGGGACTGGCGCCGATGTGGTAGTCACCTGTGCCCGCTGAATCGACCTTAATATAGTCGGATAACCCTTTATTTTCTATACATTTAACCATTACGCCATGCGCAGTTGGTGAGCGACAAATATTGCCAAGACAGACCATCAACACGTGGATGGTGACTTGCTCCTGGGCTTGAATCTTCATCGATAGGGGTTCTACTTATTGCTAAGGGGTTTATTGCTTGGCCAGGTATGCACGCACGGCTTCCAGATCTCGCTCGGTATCTACCCCTGCCGGCAGTCGTTCCTGGCAGACGGCGACGTGAATCGCCACACCGTGGTGAAGTGCCCGTAGCTGTTCCAGCTTTTCCGATAATTCCAGCTCTGCCACGGGCCACTGCACAAATTGATTCAGAATACTCACCCGATAGGCATAGATACCCACGTGACGAAAGCAATTCTGGGCGGAGGCAGATGCCTGCCAGGGAATGGTAGCACGGCTGAAATAGAGGGCGCGCTGCGCGCTGTCCACCACCACCTTCACCACATTGGGATCGTCGATCTGCTCCTGTGAGGATATGGGCTCACACAGGGTCGCGATGCCCACGTCGGCGTGCTGCTCCAGGTTTTGTGCCACCTGGTCGATGATCTGCGGTGGAATCAACGGTTCATCGGCCTGCACATTCACCACAATAGTCGCCTCGCTCATGCCCAGCTGCTGCGTGACCTCCTGAATGCGATCGGTACCTGAACGATGCTGTGGCGATGTCATGTACACCTTCGCCCCGAAACTCTCGGCCGCGTCGCGAATGCGTGCATCGTCGGTGGCGATGTAAACCGCTTCGGCGGCACTGGCGCTGGCTCTTTCATAGGTATGTTGCAGCATCGGTTTGCCGGCCAGGTCCAACAGCGGTTTTCCCGGTAGCCGGCTGGCCGCATAGCGGGCAGGGATTACCACCGAAAAGGCCACTAGACGTTTTCCCGCTCTTCCGGCGTGAGTTCTCTGGCTTCATCACTCAGCATCACCGGTACATCGTCTCTAATTGGAAAGGCCAGCGCATCGGCCAAGCAAAGTAATTCACTGGCGCTCTTGTCATAACGCAGCTCACCCTTGCACACAGGACACACCAGAATACTCAATAATTTTTGATCAAGCATGATCGATAACCTCGACAATCTGTCCCCGGACCCGGCCACTCACTTGGCCAGCGCATCGATTCGGGCCGTACTCCCGTCACGAAACTGTTTTGCCAGCTGCACCTCAACCGCCAGATACCAAAGATTAGCACCAGCGAACTGTCGGCATTTTACCGCATCCTTTTCCGTCATGACGACTGGTTGCTGCGCATTGACCCCGCGCTGTGCAAAATCCTTCTCGGTAAAAACATGATGGTCCGGAAAACTGAACTGTTCGATCGGATAGGGTAGCTGTTGCAGCAATTGATAAAATCTATCGGGGTTTCCAAGCGCCGCAATCGCCTGCACTTTGGCGCCCATTTTAAACGGCGCCCCGGCGAAGGGGCGTTTCTCTCCGCTGCTTAGATTCACCAGAAATGTCGCACGCAGTTCCATCACCGTGGCCGTGGCGAGTGCCTGCAAGCGCTCGCTGGGTGCACCATTTACCACCAGAAAATCAGCCTGGCACAGGCGTGACACCGGTTCCCGCAGCGGACCGGCCGGCAGGCAAAAGCCATTGCCAAATAACCGCTGGCCGTCAATCACCACAACCTCGATGTCACGATGCAGCCGATAGTGTTGCAGGCCATCATCGCTGAGCACTACATCGACATCCTCATTGGCCAATAAAAATCGCAGTGCCGACTCTCGGTCTGGATCCACCACCACCGGGCAGGATGTTTTCTCGGCAATCCAGTCCACGGTGGTTCGAAAATCGATACCAACCGCGAGACCCGTAGATCCACGCTGCCCACCATGAAAAGCGAAGCAAAAACGGTTATTACCACTTTTGACCAACCCACCTTCAACTCGGGTTTCGATCATGTGGAACGTAAAACCGAAATATTCATCAAAGTTGCCATTCCGAAGTACGCGCATTGCGT
>JADFOC010000127.1 GCA_022563075.1 Pseudomonadota bacterium | reverse complement strand
GTGAATCTGAGCCGTGTTCTCCACCACTTTTAGGTGCTCACCTTGTCTGCCGGAATAACCCAAGTCCGCCACGGCGCTGCTGGCATCGGCGATCAACGCGGCTCTAAAATCGGCATCAGTCCAGGCTTTGGCAACCACGCGTGCACCATTATGCGGACCCACCTTGTGTTCATAGGTATCGATGATGGCGTTCAGGGCATCCGCATTCACCAGACCTTTTTCCAGCAATAGACTCTCCAGTGCCTTTACCCTGAGTGCAAGCTCCGAGGGGGGATCGGTATGGTCATGCTCATCTGACATGGGAACTAATTCGCTCTGTTTCTGGTTAGATTTTACCGCGACCGATAAAAAGGGGCTCCACTTTACCGCGATGGTTCCTGGATAAAACTAAGCTGTGCATCGGCATATTTCGGCTTCACCGCCTCCGCCACGAATGACTTCATGGTTTCGAAGGGGGTATCCACCAACAGCATATTGGTTACCCATCCCGGCAGACTTGACCCCGGGTTGATGTGTGCCTCGCTAAATATCGCAACCTCCCCCGATGGCAGTGGCGTAAATCGCCAGATCGCTCGGGCATCGGTCAGTCTCAAGCGACCGCGAACTTCATCGATCCTGCCGGTTATAGCCACACTGTTCATCATTACCTCCAAGGTCACCGGATCCTGACTCCAGCTGACATGCGCCACTACATCACGATCCTTCACCGGAAACGGCATGTCACTGTGGGTATATATCAGAGACTCATTTTCACTCAGTTGTTCAATTAAATAAGACTCGGCACATCTATCGGCCCACTCCGGGCAAGCCTCTGCATCTTGTATGAGTGCGACCAGAGAAGTCAGGCGAACAGTTTCGACCACCGCCGTCGCCCGGACCGCATCAAAGGGCGATCCTGCAACCGATCTGGTATATACCTGAATCCCCTCTCGGTCGCGACGCAGTTTCCAGGCTTCGTCTTCGGCACTGAGCAGACCAATCGAGGTCGAGCCAAGCAACAGCAGTACAAAAAATCTCAATCTCAATTTCATTGTCAGTCCTGCTTTAATTCATCCCTGCCGTCGCCCGGATAATGCCGTTCTGGAGTCTCGGAAGCGTTGTTTCAGTCACTCCCTTGCTGATAAAAGTGCATCAAAAGTTTTGCCTAATTCCGAAGCCCCACCCAGAGCCCAGCCGCCGTCAACTGGAATAACTGTTCCCATAACATAATATGCCCTCGCACTAGATAGCCATAGACAGCAATTAGCAACATCCTGAGTGGTACCAAAGCGCCCCAGGGGTACTGAGTCTGCTACCCTGCTTTGCGAGTCGGGTGTTGGTGCCAGCCGTGCCATGCCCTCGGTTCCTTCGATCGGACCGGGCACCACGGAATTGACGCGCACACCTTCCTTACCCCACTCCAGTGCCGCAACCCGGGTCACCATGTCTACGCCCGCTTTCGCTGCGCACACGTGCATCTGATAAGCCATCGGTATGAAAGCCTGTGGCGCCGATATGTTGATGACGCTCGCCCCTGGTTTCTTCAGCAGGGGGAAGGCGGCCCGGAGTACGTGGTAAGTACCCATCAGATCGATATCCACCACGCTCTTGAATGCATTGGCTGACATACCTAATGCCTTCGCCGGAAAATTACCTGCTGCGCCGGAAACCAACACATCGAGATCGCCAAATTGCTGATGCGCGGCTTTGAGGGCTTCTTCGACGGCGGCATAATCCCTAACATCAGCAGAAAAACCGATTACCTCACCGCCGTGCGCCGCGATGGATGCAACGGCTGCATCAACTTTTTCCTGACTGCGGGAAAGTACGGCGACCCGGGCTCCGACCTCAGCAAACGCCTGTGCGATACCCAGATTGATGCCGCTGGTACCACCGGCTATAAATACAGTCTTATTGGAGAAATCAAACACCGTCGCTAACCCCCTGGTTCACTTGCTACATCTACCAACTAGCATACGATATACACTCGAGTTGTAATAGTCCCAGCCAATTGAGTCCGACACCGCACCGGAGTACCATTGACGAACGTCCTGAATAATCAGAAGAAATGTCAAGAAAACTGCCACCACTTAACGCGCTACGAGCCTTTGAAGCCGCCGCGCGCCTTGCCAGTTTCACCCATGCTGCCAACGAATTGCATGTGACGCACGGCGCCATCAGCCAACAGATAAGGGTGCTGGAAGACTTCTTTCAACAACCGCTGTTGGTTCGCTGCAGAGCTAAGGTGTCGTTAAATTCTGCTGGCGAGAAACTGCTGCCAATCATCGGCGATGCATTGGATCGAATCGAGAAAGTCTCTCAGCATCTACACGACGACAAGGATGGCGAAACACTCACTATCCACCTGACCACGGCATTCGCCGGACGTTGGTTGATACCTCGTTTAACTGATTTTCAAGAGCGTCACCCAAATATTACGATCAGATTATCACCGTCGCAGATCTTCCCGAGTTTTCGCGAACAGGCGTTGGATGTCGCCATACGCTGGGGAGGCTCTGATCACTCGGATCTGGTCATGGACAAACTATTCGATGTCGACACCTTCGCCGCTTGTGCCCCCTCACTGATTGCCGGTAAACACCCGCTGCTGTCACCAGAGAATCTGAAATATCACACCCTAATCCACGACGACGATGGCCAAGTCTGGGCAGCGTTGCTGTTGCAAGTTGGTGTCGATGGGCTGGCTCAGGGCAAGGGGCTATATTTTTCGGATTCCTCGTTAGCCTTACAAGTAGCTGTGCAGGGCCAAGGCGTGATTGCTGCGGGCAGTATTCTGGCAGCGCATGAACTGGAATCCGGACGTCTGGTGGTCCCCTTTCGACACTTTATCGAAAAACGCAATGCCTACTATTTGTATTATCCGAGGCGCTCGCGCGGGGAGAAAAAAGTACAAGCTTTTCACCAATGGCTGCGGGAGAAAGCCAATAGCTTCGCCGCCAATGAGCTGGATCTAAATGCTTTTGTGGCGGCAGGGTAGCACCTCGACCAAGCTCACCGGACAGCGACCAGTCTTATACTTTTACTCACATCCGCTGATAGAAAAACACGCTTGCTTGAGCAACAGCTTCTCTCTTAATCTGACCCGAATAAACTCGGACACCGAGGACCCATGCAGACAACAACACATATCCTACATCGTCAGATACGAGGCACATTGCCTGTCGCAATTGGAGGCGATGGTCCTTATCTTATTGACAGTGAAGGCAAGCGCTATTTGGACGCTTCCGGTGGCGCCGCCGTTTCTTGCCTGGGTCACTCACACCCGCGCGTGATTGCAGCAATAAAAAATCAGGTGGAGCGACTAGCGTTTGCCCACAGCAGTTTCTTTACTTCCGAGCCCGCGGAATCGCTTGCAGATTTCCTGGTGGAACGCGCCCCGCCCGCTATCGAACATGTCTATTTCGTCTCCGGCGGCTCAGAAGCCATAGAAGCGGCACTGAAAATCACTCGACAATACTTCGTGGAAAAAGGCGAGCCCAGGCGCTATAAATTTATCTCCCGACGGCAGAGCTACCACGGCAATACGCTGGGTGCACTGTCCGTGGGCGGCAATATGTGGCGGCGTAAACCGTTTCAACCGCTGCTTATGGCCAGCTATCACATCAGCCCCTGTTACCCGTATCGCGATAGAAAACCCGAAGAGACACTACGGCAGTATGGACTCAGAGTAGCTGATGAACTGGAAGCACGCATACAAACCGAAGGGCCGGAAACTGTCATTGCCTTCGTAGCGGAGCCAATCGTCGGTGCCTCCGCTGGCGTACTAATTGCGGCGCCAGGGTACTGGCCACGCATACGTGAAATCTGCGATAAATATGGCGTGCTGTTAATTCTAGACGAAGTAATGTGTGGCATGGGCCGAACCGGAACCTGGTTTGCCTGTGAACATGAAAACACCCGACCCGATGTAGTGGCAATAGCCAAGGGGTTGGGTGCAGGCTACCAACCCATAGGCGCGATGCTCTGCTCAAATGATATTTACGACAGCATTAGCGAAGGCTCCGGTTTCTTTCAGCATGGCCACACCTATATGGGACATTCGACAGCTTGCGCGGCAGCATTAGCCGTTCAATCGGTCATTGAAGATGAAAACCTGTTGCACAACGTTCGTGCTCGCGGGGCAGAACTCGGCGAGGAATTGCGGCGACGCTTCGCCGAACACCCATATATCGGTGATATCCGTGGGCGTGGTTTATTTTGGGGTCTGGAGCTGGTTGCCGATAGAGAATCGAAGCAGCCTCTCGATCCTGCACTGAACATACACGAACGAATAAAACAGCATGCCATGTCACTCGGGCTCCTCTGTTATCCCGGCGCTGGCACCATAGATGGTGAACGCGGCAATCATATTCTGTTAGCGCCTCCGTTTATTATTACCAGCGAGCAGGTAGAGGAGATCGGCGAAAAATTGGCTAAAGCAATCGATCAGGCGTTCCTGGCGGTGGCGGCCCAGTTGTGAACGCCGATAAACTGCTGATGATTGCGGTGGCACCCAATGGTGCTGGCAAGACCAAACAAGATCACGCCAGATTGCCTATTACCGCCAAAGAACTTGCCGTTACGGCCGCAAATTGTCTGGCAGCCGGAGCCTGCATGATTCATCTGCATGTACGGGATCGACAACAGCGCCACACACTGGACCCGAACAAGTACCAGGAAGCGATAACGGCAATACGTAATGCAGTGGGCGCCGAACTTATCATTCAAATTACCACGGAGGCCGCTGGCATCTACCAACCCTGGCAACAGATGCAGACGGTGAAGGCAATGAAACCAGAAGCAATTTCACTGGCGATCAGGGAAATCTGCCCCGCAGGGACTGACGAATCAGAAGCGGCTGAGTTTTTTGCATGGCTGTATCGTGAGCGCATATCTCCGCAATACATACTCTATTCCATCGAGGATATTCGGCGCTTCAACGAGCTTCAAGCAAATGGCATCATCCCGCAAGAAAACGCCGTGATACTGTTGGTGTTAGGTCGATACAATGATAAGCAACAATCGAATGTCGCAGACCTGTTGCCGTTGGTGGCAGAGGTGAAGTCACAGAATAATTGGTGGTTATGCGCCTTCGGTCCAACCGAAGCTGATTGCATGCAGAACGCAGTAGAACTAGGTGGGCACTGCCGGGTAGGTTTTGAAAACAATATGTACTTTCCAGATGGAAGCATGGCACCTAACAATGAATCTTTGGTAGCATTGGCGGCACAGAATGCGGCAAAGCTCGGGCGCCGCTGCGCGTCACCCACCGAAGCTAGAGAATTCATGGGGATGAGATCATGACTGGTCACATCTAATTCATAGATCTTGGAAGTATTTGCAAGGATGTAAACTTACAGCTGTTTCAAAAGAAGTAATCACCCACTTAACGAGCACGAACTATGATCAATACCAACGGGGGAGAGGATATGAAAATTTTGAATAAAACACCTCTATTCCTGGCGGTCTCAGCAGCGCTAACGTTGCTGAGTCACGCAGGCTTCGCGCAAGAAGAAACCATAGAGGAAATTATCACTCTCGGCAGTCGCAACGTGCGGCCCCGAAGTGCGGCGAATTCGCCGGTACCAGTCGATGTGCTGTCCGGTGACGAGTTTCGAGCACTGGGTAGTTCCGCCGATATTACTGACAACTTGAAGGCGATGGTTCCATCCTTCACCGCCACGCCAGCCACCGGTGACGGCAGTGCTTTCGTTCGACCGACCTCACTGCGAGGCATGGCACCCGACCAGACGCTGGTGCTGGTTAACGGCAAGCGTAGACACCGTTCGGCACTGGTGCATTTCTTTGCGCCCGCCGCCGGTAACGGTGCGCATGGGGTCGATATCGGTATGATTCCAGCGATCGCCCTGAAGCGGGTCGAGGTGCTGCGCGACGGTGCCGCGGCGCAATACGGTTCGGATGCCATTGCTGGAGTGATGAACTTCCAGCTGCGTGATGAGAGTGCAGGCGGCGAAGTCATCTTACAGTATGGCGAACACTACCAAGGCGAACAGAATTTTAAACTCTCCGGTAACGTCGGATTTACCATCGGTAATAACGGCTTTCTTAATCTGAGTATCGAGCATGTAGACAACGAAGGCCTGTCACGTGGGATTCAGCGTCCCGATGCGGCAGCACTGATTGCCGCCGGTGCCATCGGTGTCGGTGCGGATTCTCCCTTCGACGATGCGCCATTGGCCCAATCCTGGGGTAGACCAGAATCGGTAGGCACCCGGTTCTATCTCAATGGTGGCTTCGAGCTGAATGATCAGGCGCAACTGTATTACCACGGTAATTTAGCGGACACCGAAGGCAGGTATCGGTTCTTCTATCGAAATCCCGGCCACTCCACTCTCGTCACGCTGGTGGACGATTTTGGTTATCGTGGAAGCCTGTTGCAAACAGGCTACACACCGTTCCTGGACGGTGACATGACCGATCAAAGTTTTATTGCTGGGATTAAGGGCAATACCGACAGCGGCCTTTACTATGATCTCAGCATGGGGTACGGCAAGAACCAACTGGACTATTTCCTCAACAACACCACCAACCCTTCTCTGGGGCTGGCCGGCTCTGAACCGGCACAGCGAGATTTCGATGTCGGTGGCTACGAGCAAGGCGAAATTGCCTTCAACGCGGATTTCTCCATGCCGATTGGTGATGCGTTGAATTTAGCCTGGGGTTTCGAGCTGCGTGAAGAAACCTATACCGTCAACTCGGGTGAATTTAACTCGTATTTCGGTGCAGGCTCCAATGGATTGAACGGTTTTCGTCCAGAGGACTCCGGCGAATTCGACCGCGCTAACTGGGCCGTCTATGTCGACCTGGAACAGGATTTTAGCGACAGCCTGTTACTGCAGTATGCGCTGCGCTATGAGGACTTCGATGATTTTGGCAACACGCTGAATGGCAAGATTGCCTCACTGCTCAGGGTAAGCGATGTCTTCACGCTGCGCGGTGCTATCTCAACCGGTTTTCATGCGCCGACTCCCGGTCAGTCAAACGTACGAACCACTATTACCACCTTCGATGGTGCCACCGGAGAGCAAGTAGAGGAAGGTCTGGTACCGCCCACCAGCGTTGCCGCTCTCGCGGTAGGTGGTGCGCCATTGTCTCAGGAGAAGTCATGGAACTATAGCCTGGGATTCACTACCGAGTTTGGATTTTCCACCACCCTGACGGTCGATATATTCAAGATCGATGTGGAAGATCGCATCTATAGAACCGGTGATATTGCAGTCCCGGGTGTAGCTGGCGCCAGCATTCCATTCTATACCAATGCACTGGATATCGATTCCGAGGGGGTAGACGTGGTGTTGAGTTCAAGCTACGAATGGTCCAACG
>JADFOC010000126.1:2990-7335 GCA_022563075.1 Pseudomonadota bacterium | reverse complement strand
AGGTCTTGCCCCTTAGCACGTGCAGCATCAGCATTTTGTGCTCTCGGTGGATGCTAATAGGAAACACCTGGCCCTTGAGGTTTTAGTAGTTCCAGTGGAGATGGTGTCCGGCGCAGCCGGCCCTGCGCCGCGCGCCATAGGTTCTTCTGCTTGTATCAAAGCTGTTCAATTCCCGAAATTACTGTATTTTTACTCCGGTCCCTCTTATTATTCAGGACGCTTATACCCGATGATCGCGGCTAATCTTTAATGAACACATCGCTGTTAACAGAAGATACCGCTGAAAATCCTTACCAACCTCTGGCGGCAAGATTGCGACCTCGTAGCTTGCAGGAATTTACTGGTCAGGCGCATTTGCTCGGCCCCGGTAAATCACTTTTCGAAGCCATCCAGAATAAATTGCCGCACTCGATGATTCTGTGGGGTCCGCCGGGTGTTGGTAAGACCACGCTGGCGAAATTGCTTGCCGCTGCCTGTGATTGCCACTTCGAGTCAATGTCGGCAGTACTCGATGGCGTGAAGGAAATTCGCGCGACCATCGAGCGAGCTCGCTACCACCAATCCACAGGTTCTCGCCAGACAATTCTCTTCGTCGATGAAGTGCATCGATTTAACAAGGCGCAGCAGGATGCGTTTCTTCCCCATATCGAGAATGGCACCGTGCTGTTCATTGGCGCGACGACTGAAAACCCATCCTTCGAATTAAACAATGCCCTGCTCTCCAGAACCCGCGTGTATTTACTGAAGCCGCTAACAGAAAGTGATCTGGAAAATGTGATCGAAAATGCGTTACAGGACCAGGCCAGAGGATTGGGCAAGCTCAATTTACAGCTGAGTGCCGGGCAGAAGCAGATATTGGCGAGAGCAGGGGACGGCGATGCCCGTCGAGCCTTGAACTATCTCGAAATACTCAGCGATATGGCTGAGCCTGAAGATGGAGTCCGGGTTATTTCGGACCAGCACCTAGCGCAGGTGGTGGCGGAAGGCTATCGCCGTTTCGACAAGGGTGGAGATAGTTTTTATGAGCAAATTTCTGCCTTGCACAAAGCCGTGCGCGGCTCATCCCCCGATGGCGCCTTGTACTGGCTGGCAAGAATGCTGGACGGAGGCTGTGACCCTCTATACATTGCCCGTCGCCTGGTGCGGATGGCCTCCGAAGATATTGGCGTAGCCGACCCCCGGGCACTGCAGCTATGCTTGAATTGTTGGGATACCTATACCCGCCTGGGCAGCCCCGAAGGCGAATTGGCCCTGGCGCAGGCAGTGGTCTATCTGGCAAGTGCACCGAAGAGCAATGCGGTTTATGAAGCCTTTAATTTGGCACGCAATGCGGTTGTGGAAAACGGATCTCTGGAAGTGCCTCTACATCTGAGAAATGCCAGTACCTCACTGACCAGGGAACTGGGCTACGGTAAAGACTACCGCTATGCCCACGATGAAGAAAACGGTTTTGCCGCCGGAGAAAATTATTTCCCGCAATCCATGCAGCATGAGCGTTTCTATTTTCCCAAGGACAGTGGCCTGGAAAAACGGATCAAGGAAAAGCTGGATTACTTCCGCCAGCTGAACGCACAAGCAGATAACAAGCGTTATGAAAATGAGGAAAAAGCAAATAGATCTGGGTAGCGGATTATCAGAGTAATTTGATCTGTACATTGTTTAAGATCAAAGAGATCAGAGTCTGGGAAAACTACCGGGGACGCCTGCAATATAGAAATCTAGCGTACTTGCTCATATATTTAGTATTCAACACCAGGCAGAATTTAAAAAAACCGGGATTAAAGTAAATACACAGTACTTGCAGAAACATGAAATAGCGGAGATGTTCTATGTAGTCGACGTTTCTCCTTCAACAACAAGTCTGTCCCCGTAGCCATAAGAGTCGCAAACTACGGTATATTTACTTTGACCTCAATTATCGATATGTTTTGCTAATGACTCTTTGCTAAGCTAAGAGACTCAAACAGTATTTACTCTGACCCCCCAATAGTAGTGACTATGTTGGTCTGGAGGCACTGCATTTGAAATGTAAATTTCATCCTGCCGTTGACGCTGTTGCGAAGTGTGCCAACTGTACTACGCCGCTGTGTGGGATCTGTGCCAATTTCACCGAAAAAGCAACTCTCTGTGATGGCTGTGTTGAATCAGCAGCAGCCGATGAGTTTGTTTCCTCACAAAACCGTCGTAGCGAAGAATTCGAACAACTAAAAATAGAACAACAGGCGAAGGCCGATGCGCTAGAAGAGCGATTTACCAAGGAGCAAGCTAAAAGTGCCAAGCAGGAAAAGTTATATATATTTACCATTCTTGGCAGTTTCATCTTTATCAGTGTTCGACTCTACTTTTCCCTAGGCTCGGCCTCTGTCCTTACGGCAGAAGAAATTCTTGCCGAGGAGCTGTATCGGGACCAACTTGAATCATGCATGTTGGTCTTCTGGGAAATCGCCGAACTATTACAAAACGGTGAGGTACCGGATGACAACTTGAGTTGTGCAGAGGCGGGCGCACCCAACCTGGTAGTTCGCGTCGGAGATGACATCATAGTCACTCACCCACGCCCGGAACTACTTGGTTACAGTGAGATCATCGTCAGCAAAAATAACCCTGTCCCTGAGCTGATAGAGTAGACGCCATGGCATTTCCACGGAACAATAAGCGTTCAAACCTCGGATTTACACTCATCGAGGTATTGACGACAACGGCCATTCTAGGGGTGCTTGCCAGCGTCGCAATTCCTACCTTCATGGATTATTTGGTTGTAGCCAAAGTCACTGAGGGTGTTCTCCTGTTAAGCGAACTCAGGAAGCGAGTCGAGGTCGGATTCTACGAAACTGGCGTGCTGGATACGGTAATTCCGGCTTCGCCGACTCCCGATGGTCAGTTATATGGTGGGCCATACTATACCTACGAAACTCTGTTTGGGGTGACACACGAAATGTGGGACCAGGTCGAGTACCAGCCCAAGGGACCACATCGGGTACTTGCGTTGCGAGCACATCGATTACCCGAATGGGATAATTCAGATATAGGCCTGCATCTACAAATCAAACTTCAAGCAGATAACACGCTTGCTTTCCGCTGCACGGTAAACGATCAATTGACTCGCATGAGGTTTGTGCCATCGACTTGCAGAGAGGGAAACGTGAATGACTGGAGTTCCTGGTAGTCCTGGATGGCAGGAAATGAAGTGCACTTGGGAATTGGTGGTATATTTGCCGTGATCCCAAAGGTCTATTAGAGTCAAGTATCACATTAATAATCTTTGGAAGGCGATGCTCGGCAGCTCTATCAAACGTCAAGACATACGTACTGGAATTCGTTTAGCCCCCCAGTCGCCAGGTCTGCTGACAAACCTGCCTGCGATAGCCGTTCCGCAATGAGAACAATTCCCTTGCTCATCCAGGGCCCATTCACCTAACTCATACCAATCTCTCTCAATCACTCTGGCATGACAATTGGGACAATAGGTACTGCTGCCGTCGGCATCATGGACATTGCCTGTATAAACGTAATGCAAGCCATTGTTTATCGCGATCGCGCGCGCGCGGCTTAGGGTTGCATGAGGTGTGGCTTCAATGTCGAGCATCTTCCAATCAGGATGAAAGGCGGTAAAGTGAAGGGGTACATCTACGCCAAGATTATCGTTGATCCACTGCGTCATTGACTCCAGCTCCTGATCACTGTCGTTCTTACCCGGGATTAGCAAGGTAGTAATTTCCAACCAGGCGTTGGTTTCTTGCCTGATGTATTGGAGGGTTTCCAGGACGATTTCTAACTGCCCGCCACAAATTTTCTTGTAGAAATCGTTACTGAAAGCCTTGAGATCGATATTGGTGGCATCGACATTATTGAACAACAGTTCTCGAGGTTCTGCAGAAATATAACCCGCGCTCACCGCCACTGTTTTAACACCCAGTTCTTTGCACGCCTGCGCCGTGTCCACCGCATACTCAATAAAAATAACCGGGTCATTGTAGGTGAAGGCGATGCTCTCGCAGTCCAATCGCTTCGCCGTTTGCGCTAACTCTTCTGGCATCGCTTGATCGGCGAGGGTGTCCATCTCCCGGGATTTGCTCATGTCCCAGTTCTGGCAAAATTTGCAAGCCAGATTACAGCCTGCGGTACCGAAGGAGAGTACCGAGCTGCCAGGATAAAAGTGACTAAGTGGTTTTTTCTCGATAGGATCGATGCAGAAAACGGTTTAAGTGTCCGAACCCAATGTGAATTCGTCCAAGTACAACGCTCTGGGTACTATTATCAATCGAAAAAACAATGCGGTGAGGATAGGGAATTGATGAATTAAATTCATGCAATAGGGTTAGCCAGACCCTATTACGGATTCCGC
>JADFOC010000126.1:0-2980 GCA_022563075.1 Pseudomonadota bacterium | reverse complement strand
CGGCAGTAGCGCGGACATAGATCACATTGTATTCTGCCGTCATCCAGCTGGTGCCAATATTTGGTCGGATGAGCGACGGGTGGGGTGGTTCGCACGGTTGTCGCCCCTTGAAGAAGCTTACATGCAATACAATATATGGGTTAACCAGGCATGGCAATGGGTCACGTTGCAAACAGCGAATACTGCGCCGCCAGAGAAATAGGTAGATACATCTATAATAGGTGCGATGATGCTAATTAGACAGCCCGCTGTAGCCGGTACTTTTTATCCTGATGATCCGCGTCAATTGCAGATTGACGTGGAACGAATGCTCGACGACGCAGAACTGACAGACATAGACACCGCGCACTTAAAAGCGCTTGTGGTTCCCCACGCGGGCTATGTCTACTCTGGTCCCATCGCCGCAAGCGCTTATAAATTGCTGGAGCCGCATAAGGAGCGGATCAAACGCGTCGTGTTGCTTGGGCCCAGTCACAGAGTAGCTTTGCCCGGGATCGCGATACCAGAAAGTAAGTTTTTTCGGACTCCCCTTGGCGATATCGCCATAGATCAGCCGGCACTGCAAGGCTTGGCAAAACTTCCCGGAGTCCAGTTCAGAGACGATGCCCACGCCCGGGAACATAGCCTGGAAGTGCAATTGCCCTTCTTGCAAACTGTTTTAAGTGACTTCGTGTTGCTGCCCATGGTAGTCGGCGCAGCCGATGCAGACACGGTATCCGCGGTATTGGCAACACTGTGGGGCGGTGATGAAACCTTGATTATTATCAGTTCCGATCTCAGTCACTATCTTCCCTATGCGGCGGCAAAAACCACGGACAGCGATACCAGCAGGCGCATCGAACGACTTGACTACAGCATAGTCGGGGAACAGGCCTGTGGCTGTCACCCACTAAACGGCTTACTCAAATTGGCGCGACAGAAAGGCCTCAAAGTGAGCACGCTGGATTTACGTAACTCCGGTGATACAGCCGGTTCCCGTGATCAGGTAGTAGGGTACGGTAGTTATGCTGTCAGCCAGTAATCCACCGAGTGACGTGCAAAAATCAGACCTCCTGTGCCTGGCACGGCGTTCCATCGAGCACGGCATAGAGTGCGGGTTACCCTTAACCGTTGCCCTCGACAAATACCACCAGGAGCTGCGACTGTCGGGAAACTGCTTTATTACGCTGCGTAAATTTGATCAATTGCGCGGATGTATGGGTAAACTGAATGCGGATCGAGCCCTGGTCTATGACGTGGCCGATAATGCGTTTGCGGCGGCGTTTCGCGATCACCGATTCCCGATTGTGACCGCTGATGAACTGGTGGATTTGTGTGTTGGTATATCGGTGCTTACGCCGCAAGAACCCATTGCGTTTTCTTCGGAACACGAATTATTAGAAGCGATAGAGCCACATGTGGATGGTCTGGTCCTCGAAGAAGGCAATCGCCGCAGTACTTTTTTACCCAGCGTGTGGCAAGAATTACCTGACAAGCGGGAGTTTTTGCAGCATTTGAAAGTGAAGGCAGGCCTCGGTGTCGATTACTGGAGTCAATCTCTACGAGCATTTCGATATCACACGTTTTGCTTCGAAGAATAGGAACAACAATAAACAGGGCCAGTGTCACATTAATCACTGCCATTGATTCACGTTAATCAGTGGGCCCGGATTAGTAAGCTCGTTTAATTCCCGGCAGGTTCTTCAAGCTGTTTAATAACTTTTCAATAGGTGTTAATTCGATACTGATCTTAATTATTCACGACACTACCCTGACTATTCTCCACGTTCTCTGTGAGAAATAACAGTGGACATTGCAAGTTAGAGGCCTAATACTTTCCCTAAGCGACCCGCCTGTTTTGCAGGAAAATCCATGGTAATGGCTGTGATGACATTATAAGAAGTCGTCTAACACGATCCCCCGCCAGCTCGACACGAGCTGTCATGTTGTAAGCGAGTAGCAAAGAGTGCGTACTCAATACGCGCAAAGTCGAAGTTTAACTCGTAGCCGCTTTACGACATGAGGAATAATACTAATTATCTGGCAAAAGCAACCGCTAATAGGTTCCCACCATGGCTGATTCATTCATTTTCAAACAGCTTTTTGACCAAGTGTCAGCGACGTTTTCCTACCTGCTGGCCGATGCGAATACCCGCCAGGCGCTTTTCATAGATACAGTATACGAACAGCACGAGCGCGACCTTTCTCTAGTGCGCGAACTGGAGCTAAAACTTTTGGCTTGCATCGAGACCCATTGCCACGCCGACCATGTGACTGGCGCCTGGTTGTTGAAGCACACCACCGGCTGCCAAATCATGGCATCAGGGCACTCCGGCATAGAAATGCTGGATCGTATCTTGATACAGGATGACAAGGTGGAATTTGGCATGCATGCGTTAACCGTCATTGAGACTCCTGGTCATACTGCGGGGTGTATCAGTTTTTTACTGGATGATAAATCGATGATATTCACCGGCGACAGTCTTTTGATTCGCGGTTGCGGGCGTACGGATTTTCAACAGGGATCGGCGCAACAACTCTTTCATTCTATCAAGGACAAGCTGTTTGCACTGCCGGACGAGTGCATCATCTATCCGGCACATGATTATTCAGGACGTACAGCGAGCAGCATCGGCGAGGAGAAAAGTTTAAATCCCCGCATTGGCGGAGAGGCAAATGAAAATGACTTTGTTGGCTATATGGATAACATGCAATTGCCCCATCCCAAGAAGTTGGAAATTGCTATACCTGCTAACGTAAAAGCCGGTCGTCCGGAAGATGATCAGCTACCTAAACAACCTGACTGGGCACCTGTAGTGATTACCTACAGCGGCGTGCTGGAAATCTCACCGCAATGGGTGGCGAGTCATAGGAGTGACGTGCATATTCTCGATGTACGCACGACGGTGGAAACAGAAGAGGAGAGTACTCGGATACATGGGGCGCAGATGATTCCAATCGATGAACTGCAGCTACGCCTCAGCGAACTACCGCAAAATAC
>JADFOC010000125.1 GCA_022563075.1 Pseudomonadota bacterium | reverse complement strand
CTTCGATCGCAGGTGTTCCCGGGCATCTCTGCCCGAGTACTGCCTGTCATTGCGAATGAAGGTACAGCCATTTCTGCCAACCGAACCAATCAGGTAATCAATTTCCTGATTCATTGTGTCCGCCAGGGAAACGGCAGGCATCAGCGCAAGCGCAAGTAATAGGCAACTTAATTGGTTCATTTGGTACTTTCTCAACTTATCCGCAGTGCATGCGGGAGCCTCTGCTATAAGCCGCTCCTGAACTGTCGGGAGTATGAAGAATAAAAGCTATCTCTATTTAAGTCCACGCCTTGTTTGCCATGAACAACCTTCCTGCTTGCTCCGAAAACCCTCGGGAATCTCCTTAAAACACCGAGACATTGACCAACCTGACGCTTCATTCGCCCTCTGCATAGTCGTGTTTAATTGGGTTTGAATTTCAGCTATGAAGAGGTCCGCTTTCGGCCAGTAGCGGTCTACCAAAAATTACAGTGTTAGCAGAGTGACGTCAATTTCATAATTTCACGCTTAGGTGAAACGCGAAGTAGCGGCTACCTGTCGGCCAAGCGTCCTGACCCGCCGAGTTGGTAATACACGATGGGTACGAAATCGTCGGCGGTCCAGCCTGCTTCCTGACCCCATTGGGCGTCGTAGGCCGCGGTCGGTCGCGCAGCCATCACCTCATCAAGCTTCATCCCGTCTGTAATCATGACTAAAACCTGGTCGCGAACATCGAGGATCATCGCGAGAAACTCCTGCATCTCTTTACGACCGACAATGCTGAGACCATGACCCGGAATGACTTTCGTATCTGGGCCAGCCATTTCAATCGCTTGATCGAGTGCAGCGATAGTTCCCCTCAATGTGCCGCCGTTGTACAGATCTATTATCGGGTAGCTGGTGGTCCGGAACACATCACCAAGATGAAGCACGTCTGCATTAGGAAAATAGACAAACGTATCACCATCGGTGTGAGAAGGTGGGGCCAGAAAGGCTCGAACTTCTTCGCCGTTAAGGTGAAAGCTGATCGTGTCGTTGTACGTCACCACTGGTCGCCCTGCTTCTGGCGGTTGGGGCATGAAACTGCCGCCACGTCTTGGAAAACGGCTTCTCTCTTCCAGAAAGCGAAGCCGGGTGTTGTCATGCGCGAAGATCAACACGCCCATCTCAGCAAGGTTCTCGTTGCCGCCAACGTGGTCACCATGAATGTGGGTATTGATTAAAAATCGGATCTCGCTATCGGACACTTCTTTCACCGCCGCGACCAGTTTGTCCGACAGCGGCGCGAACAGAGAATCGACCAGAAGAACGCCTTCGGGTCCAATCAGAACACCAATGTTGCCGCCCCCACCTGGCCTCTGCACCATGTAGACGTTTCCGGCGACGTGCTCAATAGATAGCTCGACTCCATCAAACGGCCCCGCCTGCCCAAGCGCGACACCAGCTGAATACATTAACCAGCCTCCAAATATGATGACTGTTATAAACTTAGGTAGTTTGCTCATTTTGTTATCTCTTCTTGTCGGTTCTTTGATATAGAATTGCAGAATATTTAAGTTCATTGTGTAATTTTTCGTAATTCGCGCCCCTACTCAGTTCTGCTAATTTATCAGTGCGCTTAAGGCCAGTAGCGGACACTATAAAACGTGGTCTGTCCGCGTTTCTTACTCCCCCTAATACCTCTTCTAGTTAGAGGTAGATCCTATATAGCACTATCCCAATCAGCATGGAAGACCGATAGAGACGCCTGCCCTCTGCGGTTAAACACATGCAAACAGTATGCTGGCTGGAACTTGCTATCGTGGAAATCTGGCAATACCTTCGCTGCCGCGTATCCCACCCACCCAAATCTCATCGCCTACTTCGATGGCGACAGTACCCAACTTGAAATAATCATTGCCCTTATAGTCCACCAGTTGTCGCACCTCAAGCGTCGTCGGATTCACTTTCGCAACACGAGCGGCCGCCAATTCACAGTCGCTGGAATCATCGCAACGCGTGACATGACCCGCAACCATGAGAGATCCATCGGGCGCCCAGCGAATATTGTCTACGTTAAAGCCGACCTTGACCGAGTCAATTTGCAGCGGGGCTTGTCCCCGTGACAGACGAATCAGTGCCTGATCACTCCAACCACCGATATACAACCAGCGTCCGTCAACAGAAGAAACCAGGCCATTGGGACCAGGCATCTGGCTTCCCGGCACTTCGATCCAACCGCTGGTTGGATGCCATTCCCATAGTTCGCCGCCAGCAGTATCGAAATTGGTCGCGGCGATGCGGCCGTCAGGTAAGGCGGTAATTGAGTTGATTCGTCTGGTGCCTTCGGGGGCCACTATACAGCCGATCCATTGTAGAGAAGGGACACTGCCGCGGACATCCAGCTTGAATACCTCAATCGCCTCCCGTTCACCGTGGCCTACGACATATAAAGTATGCACGCCGTCATCGCCTTCTCGCAGCGTCAGGCCATGGGGTTGAAAGCTGCTGGTGTTCGGACCGGGGCAGTCTCGATAAGTCACGGTGTCATGTTCAGGCGCAGAAGCTCCTGCCGGAAAGATGACTCGGGCGCTGTAATCACGGATGTTCACCGCATAGATCGGTCCGGCCACATCAGACACCCGGCCCGAAGCGATGACCCAGGGGGTATCTGGAATCTGGAACAAGTCTTCGGGATTGGTGATGCCACACACAAATTGCACTTCACCGTCGCGGTCACAGCTCTGGGCAGCGAATGCATCGACGCTGAATAGACCCAACAACAGCAAACCGGCTAATAGCGCACAGGAAAATATAGTTTGTGACATGACGTTACCCCCAATGATGTTCTTCTTTAATTGCTGATGTTCGTTTTGGACTCGCACCGGAGCTTCAAAAACTACGGGATAACTACCCCGACCCCGATAATTACTTGACCCTTCTTGCCTGCCAGTTGGCGGAACCTCCGGAGATTACATCTACTTCGCCTGCAACATTTGGTCGCCTCGCCAGCTTATAAAGCAATGTAATATCTCCCTGGGCAGAAAGGGCGGCCGGATAACTCTTATCTGCGTTTCCTGTGCCGGTCGCCTGCGATAGCATTAACCTTGCACAATTAGAATCCAGGAAACAATACTGGAAGAAACAATACTGGACACCCACAAAATATACAACTCGAAGAGTGCCGCTGCCAAATCTACACAACGAATCAGTATCTGTCTTATATGCGGGAAAAGGTTAAAACAAAAACAACAAAAACAATACTGGACACCCACAAAATTTACAACTCAAAGAGTGCCGCTGCCAAACCTACACAACGAAGCAGTATCTGTCTTATATGCGGGAAGAGGTTAGAATAATTCCAGTTTCACGCCTCGGAGTCGATGGAAAATTAACGGAAGGCACAGGAATCCACAGAGTCTCAATAGCAGGAAATTGTTTAGTGATAGATCTATATTCGTAATTACTGATAGAAATTGGCAGCAGCAGAAATGCCGTTGATCCAATGCTGATTGGTGAGCATCGCAAGCTTCCTGATCTGGTTAATTCGCCCCAGAGCACGGCGAAACCGACTGCCAAAGTGTTGCGTGTTGTTAACCCAGTTATCTTCTTTAACACCCAGCCGCCGGAGAATTGGCTGAATGTGTCCTGGTATGGCCCCTTGTTTGTCTTCTCTAACTGCACGCCCGGTCCAGTCCACAAGCGCAAAGTAATCGGTCGCCTGCATTGGCAGAGTAGCTGTTGAAGGGAGTTCCTTATCTTTACAAAGCGGTTTTAACCAAGTAATAGAATCTGTCGTATTGCGCTTCGTCTTAAACTGGGAGAGTCGTTCCTGTATTGAAGTGAATTCAGAAGACTCCAGCGAGTTACAAATGTCCGCACGAATAGGGTTGAGGTCCACGTAAGTCATACAAGAAATCAACGCGGCTTCGTCCAGCAAAGCTTGACTCTTGAATCGTCCTTCCCAGAAGCGCCCTGTGCAATTGTCTTCGACGTTGGCCATGCGCGCTATCGCTTCATTTAAGCATCTCATATACCAGCTCAAGTTGCCCAGGCGCTTTCGCCAAACGTCCGTCAGTGATGCAAGGGCATCTAGTTCTATCGCATTTAGCGATTCACCGGTTAAGTATTTGGTAGCCAACAAAGGTCCCTTGTAAAGCCTCAGCCACCTAACAATCACCTCATCACTGCTCCACGCATTCGCCAGTTCAACGTCCACATGAAGCACCAGATGAAAGTGATTTGACATAATGGCATAGGCGCATACATCGATAGCAAAGATGGAGGACAAGTGTTTGACTCGATCCAGAATCCACTGTTTGCGATGGTCAAAGTTTCTACCAGTAAGTCGATCTTTCCCGCACAGATAGGCGCGACGCACACAGCGGGATATACAGTGGTAGTAGGGAGTTGTAGCGGTATCAACTAATCGATAACGAGGTTGAGGCATTGGTTCCTCCTTGAACACTAACGCAGCAAGTTAAGTTATAGCAGAGGATGATTCAAGAGGACAAATTGGCGGCTAATTTATGTGGGTGTCCAACTCATACTGTTGCTGACCCCAGTTATTGTGATGGACCAGTCGGCGAACCTCTCAGTCCCTGACATGGAAAAGAGGGAGGTCAGCCCCTCTGTACTGGACGTGAGGTAACTGCTGCATTCCCGCTTCTGTCGGCGATGCGAAACTACTCGCATAAATACTTTTCAGCAAGTGAAATATTATTTTTCGGTGAGTAGTGCCAAGTAATGCTGCTCCCGGTTCCAGACAATACAGCAGCACTTCTCGTTAGTGATGCCTTAGGCTGCACATCGTTCGCAGCGCGAATAAAATCGCTGCCAATGGCAACACCCCCAACAGGCTGGTGGAAACCAGCACTTCTATGTGGGATTCGGTGGCATAGAATTCCGTGCCGATGAGATAACTGACATACAATAAGGTGAACAGTAAGCCCATCGTAGATAACAACAGCAGTTGTCTGGCATTCACGATTCGATCCCTGACCACCCCCCTGCATAGATAAACCAGTACGGCGGGCAGGCCAAACATGAAAAGCCAGAGATGTTTGATGTTGATCGCGGTGCTCAGCGTATTGAATTCGTTCTCCTCTGTTATCCAGGCAATGAACATAAACAGCAGAAAACCATAGACCAACAAGATCGACCAGGCCCAGGCCATCAGTTTCGGCTTTAACATGATCCAGACACAAAATGCTGACCAGAGAATTGTCGCGGTAGTAAAGGCGACCAGCGACAGTACAACAAGACGAATTAACGCCAGCACTGGGACACTGGTAAATTCCACAAGCTTGTCCACCACAAGCACCTTGATTTGCTCGAAGCCATCGATAAACAGGGACCCGAACACCCACACCACACTGGCCATGGCCATGGCTGCCAGCATAAGCCCGGCGATAGTTATCGAGAATTTGATCGCCACCAGTTTTGCCGTGCCTAATAGCAGCGTCCGATCGAACACGCTAAAATGTGGGGTGCCATTACGGACGCTGACACCAAAGGTCTGGGACGCAGCACCCATGACGAAAAGGAGGTAGAAGAGGAACAAGATGACCACTACTTCCTCCAACTCGGGCAAACCTCCATCGAAGGCTCTGTAGACCGAAAGTAGCCTAATGATCAGCAACGCGGTAAATGCCGCCAGGATTGCGATAAAACCCGCGGAGGCCAGCCCTCTTAGCTGCCTCTCTTTCCAAATTTCCGCTGCCACCGCCGAGTCGGTGGGACAGCTAGCCGGGGCCAGCGGGAAAAGATTTCGCAACAAGAAACGTCCAGAGTTAGTGGAATCTTCCCGTTCGATACCAAACAAATCGTCGCCATAACGCTGCCGTATAACACCCAGATACATCAGGGCTAGCAACGTGGCAGTTATTAACGTGGGCACGATTAACTGGGACAAGGATTCCAAAACTACGATGTGGGTTCCGTCCGCTATGCCGAACGACAGAAATCGTGTCTGGTTCCAGTACAACAGCATGAGCACTATCCAACCAAGGCTGCGAGCGAGCCCGCTGCTGGTCCACCAGGCGAGTGCCAACACGGTCAGCACCGATTCGAATACCAACACGACAAAAAGAAATTGCGGTCCGGTCACATCAAACAGAGCACTCAGTACCAATAACGGGAAAATATAGGCGAAGACAAACAGCAGGGAAAAATAGACCACCGGCACCAACACCAGGGTCGCGGTAGAGATCGGTAGTACGTATTCCTGATGATAGGGAAATCCAGTTAACCGATTTCTGCTATTACTCTTGCTGAGCATGGCCAGTGGCGAAACCAGGAAGCACAGGCTCATTAAAACCAGGACGTGAATGCCGAAATCGACTTGTCTCGATGCATCGGCATCCTGTGGAAAGACCACTATGAATAATAGAGAGACGACCGCAATGACACCCAGTTGTTGCAGCAGCAAGGGCACCCGGGTAAGCTGCCAGTTTTTCCACAGTAGTGCCTCGGCGGCAGAGCGCATGCTAGAGTGCCTCTTCCGTAGGTTCAGGGCGCCCGACCCGGGCGATAAATATTTCTTCCAGTGTCGCATTGCGCGATTCCACTATCTCACCATCGAGTTGTGTTACCGCGGCATGCATCTTCTGCGTCGAGCCGTTGTGAATAACACTCCAGGAGCGACCCTTCCCCGTGGTAGAGAGGGCGTCTACTAACAGGGGTTTTGTCTCGAGATTTTTCGAGAAACGAATATTAATGTAATGGTGGGCATTGCTGAGCGACTCCAATGGGCCGTCCAGCGCAATTCTGCCGTGGTGTATCATGGTGACGTGATCCGACATGCGTTCGACTTCCTCGAGCAGGTGGGATGAAAAAATGACGGTTCTGCCTTCCTCGGAAATCGTGCGCACGATGGCATTGAGTATGTCCATGCGCACCACGGCGTCCAGGCCGCTGGAGGGCTCATCGAGAATCAGCAGATCGGGACGGTGCGCTACTGCGGTAACCAGGGCAACCTGCGCGCGCATGCCTCGGGACAGATTCTTGATCTTTTTTGCGGTGTCCAGGCCAAAAGTATCCAGCAACTCCGTGGCGAAAGTCTGATCCCAGCCAGCATGGTAAGCCTGGGTATAACGCATGAGTTCATCGATAGACATCCACTCCGGAATGTCACGCTCCTCCGACAGGTAACCGATTCGCTTCAACACCGATTCAGGATGCAGTATCGGATCTTCACCGAACACCTGCACCGAACCGGATTTCGTGCGCAGCAGGCCCATCAGGTGCTTGATCAGGGTTGTCTTGCCGGCACCGTTGGCTCCTACCAGGCCATAAACCTTACCTTTGACTGCTTGAAAATCCACCTCGTCCAGTGCAATCGTGTTGCCGAATCTTCGAGTCAGCGCTTTAACTTCAACAACTATTTCAGCCATCGTCCTTCTCCAATTTTCTCATGCCACTGCCGCTGTCAGTAT
>JADFOC010000124.1 GCA_022563075.1 Pseudomonadota bacterium | reverse complement strand
TTAGAAAAACCAGTCAAAATCAAAGTGCGATCGGTATTGGTCCAGGTTGCCCGTAGATCGAGGCGGGCGTACGCGGGTGCGCGATCCAGTCTCGCTTCGAAAGCTGAGAAGTAAACATCTCCTATATAGCTATAACTAGCCAGCAGATCTATATCTCCGCCCTGGCTCAAGGGAATGTTGTAGGTACCATAGGTGTTGACCTTAACCTTAGGCACTTGTAGCAAGCGATTGCCCTTAACATCCTTGCGACGATCGGGGTTGGTCTCGGCGGTATAAATATCGCCAGGAATGGTAGGATCGGCCCCATCGACTATGACGAAGGACTTGGTATATTCAGAATCCGTGTAGCTGTAATTACCACCCAGAGTCAACCGATTGGTAGCCAGCCAGATGACTTCAAATTCCAAGCCTCTCATTTCGGCGCCCGGTGCTGCCTGCACCGAGGCAGTAGAATCTACCACCGCGCACAAACTCCGTGCACTCTGCAGGGTCCCGCCCGGAGGACAAGCTTCCTCGGTGAAGGTATGAATCGTGTCGTAGTCATAAAAGTAGGTTGATGCATTAAATTGCAGTGTATTATCCAGAAACTGCGCCTTGTAACCCAATTCATAGGCAATCAGCTCTTCAGGATCATACTCTGGTGTCTGGCTGAAGAACGCGAGGTTAAAACCACCGGAGCGATAACCCGAGGTGACATTGGCATAAATGAGGGAGTCTTCATTGACGTTGTAGTCGAGATTGAGTCGCAGGGTAACTTTATGGTCTACCCGTTCTAAATCACGAAACCCGCCAAAGGTAATAGGTGTACCCTGTTCCCAGGGAGGCACTGTGCCGGTGGGCTGCAAGGTGGCAGGATCAATGGCACCGCGGATGACATTCGCCAGACCCAGGCCGATGCCAAATGCATCCAGCACACCCATAGTCTCCGAAGCAGCCGCAAAGACCTCTTCTCCTTTGACATCATCTTCTGCATACCTGGCGCCAAAAGTTAAGGTGAAGGTGTCGTTAATATCCCAAACGCCTTGGGTATAGGCAGCAAACGCTTTGCGCACCGTTCTATTGGTGGAGAGTAGATTGGTACCCCCGGTGAGAGGACCATTCGGCACCGAACCCAGTGCGTCAGGCAGATAGGACCCGACTGCGGCGGTGAAGTCGCCCACAGCGGCGTTCGCGGCGGCGGCGTTAGCCCTGGCTGAACTCAAATCGATTGGAGCAGGGTCGCCCGCCAGGAAGGTCAGCGGTGGATCGCCGGGTATCAGACCAGGTGCCACCACTGACAAGATGGAGTCGAAGGTATGCGCGGCATTGTTAAACTGGGAATTGCCAGTGGATGAATAAAAATCATAACGTTGGTTAATAGTCGAATCATAGGAGAACACACCGGAGGTAAACGACAGGGTGTCGCTCGCATCCCAGAACAGCTGCAGTTCGTGGGAAACATATCTTGCTTCGTGATTGACATAAAACTGATTGTCGTCAACTAGATTGCCAGTGGAATCATCATCTGTCACACGCTGGTACACCAGTTCGGAGTAACCAAACAGGTACTTGAAGCGCAATCTATCGGATATCTCCCAGTTAAATTCTAAGGAGTTACCTTGCTGTCGAAAATCTTCGTTATTCAACCCATTGGTAAACGCACACAGATCATCGCCATCGATGTCGTCGCGATCCAGGAACAGGCACTCGGTTGGGTCCAGGGTTAAACCTCTGCCGTGGTTTGGCCTCGATTCTCCCGAATCTATACCCTGCCTCACATATTGAGCCAAGATAGGCGCCCCGGTGGAGGGGTTGGTATAGGTCAGGACAGGTTGAGCCGGATCGACGAAGCTGGAAGCAAAGGGGTCTGTGGTGGCTCGATCCACCACGCGCAAACCGTGATTGGCTCGGGTGTAATTACGAAAACCATTGCCACCGGGCTCAGAGTTTTCTCCGGCAATCACGATAAGGCCGCCACCATCTGCGCCTCCCATAACACGATCGACCTTGGCCTTGTTGCTGCGTCCATGGACCGACATAGTATCCGAAATAAACCATTCGAATTGTACGGATATATTTTTCTCGTCACCGCTGTCCAGATCGGGTCCCAGGCCACTGCGTTCCTCGATCCAACCATCATGTTTACGCGCTGAACCGGTGAGACGGAAATTCAATATATCTTCGATCACAGGACCAGAAATCACGCCATAGAAATCACGGGTGTCGAAGTCACCAATTACAGTTTTTAAGGTAGATTCCCATTCGCTGTTGGGTTTTTTATACAGGAAGTTCATCGCTCCACCCACGGCGTTACGACCGTAGAGTGTGCCCTGTGGACCCCGCAATATTTCTATGCGGTCTATGTCCCAGAACGAACCAATGGTGGCGGTGTACAAATCCTCGGAATAAATTCCATTCATGTAGGTGGCAATGCCGGGATCACCGCCCAGGTTGCGAAAATTACGACCCACACCGCGAATTGCTGAGTCGTAGGGTTGAATGGTGGTAGCAGGTATCAGATTTTGCAGATCTGTCTGATTGCGTATGCCAAATTGGTCTAGCATGGCTGACGTAAATGCGGTAATGGAAATGGAAGTATCCTGTACCGATGCCTCCTGTCTTTCCGCGGTCACAATAATTTGTTCGATTTGCCGCCCATCGTCGTCTTGCGCGGTAGCAGGCACCAGAATCAAACCACAGATTGTTGTCGACACCAACAAGCCAAACTTTCTTCGTAGCGAACGAGATATCATAGTAATTCCCCCAAGATAGGCAGTTTATGGTGCGAGGATTCCAAACCGTTCAATTCCCTGTGAACCTCTGGATCGCGCACTTTTTTATTTTAAAAATACAGTCTAGCAATTTAATTGCTGAACTCTTTTGACTCGATGTTATAAAACCTGAATACGAATGTGTCAATGGGCAAGGAAATTCTTATTCAATAAACTGACAATCTACTGAATTAATGTTACCCATCTACCCGTTTAGTTCAAAATACCCCTTAACTAACACTTGTTCTTGGTATCGATAGTTCGCGTTTTAAAGTCCCCCCAGAGCAGCGGCTAGGCGGCATCTGATGAATAGCTCACTCTTGTTCATGGATAAAATCCAGGTTCAGCTGCTGAATGAGCCTGAAACAACACCCAAAGTAACTCTGACAATGGGTATCCGCTATGCCTGGGACGATATTGATGCTGAAGAAAACCTAATCCGTTACTCCGAAAAGGGTGGGGATAGTTACCTTGCCTTCTATGGGGGCTTAGTAGCTGTCAATCGAATCAATGGGGGGGGGGGGGTTGTGGACCGTGTTGGCGGAAACCTGATTAAGCCAACCGAAAACGTAAGCAACGGAAGTATCTCCTTCGCATCAAGTGTTAATAGGCCTTTCAAAAAAAAGATGAAAAATTAACGGGTGATGTCAATCTCGACTGGGGTATTAACGACTCAGCCATGATCTGCCCAGCCAACGACCCGCTGCCGTGGTGCAGGCATTGCTTGACTTGCTAGTTTAACTGTAACAGCAACATGATCCGGACTTGCTAGAACTACTGTTACTGTGCAGCCTGTTGCTCCAGGTTCCTTGCAATACGCAGTATATTTTCCAGGCCATGATTTCCTTCATGGCAGGCAAACTCATAGATGGGCTGATCACCTCTGATCATCGGAAAAGACACGGTCCAGGGTTGCACCCAGGTGGTCGAATCCTCCACCGTAAATTCGTACTGCAGCGTGTTCGAGCCAGTTCGGGTAAAGCGTTCCACCAGGCGTAGATTTTCACTGGCTCGCCTGAAGTTAGTCTTCCCGGAAAAATTAGTAGACTCCACCACCAGCGTGTCACCCTCCCAGTGACCGCGGGGATCACCGTGCCACTGCCGGATGTTTTCTGGAATGTGGGGTCGGCCATCGATCGGAACAATTCGAATGTCATGCACCATTTCGTTGAGGATCAGCACGGCGCTTGGCGTTTGCAGAATCTGAATATTGTTGTTGTAGGCTTGGGGTAGCATGCCATTGGGGATGCCCCAGGTGATACAACGTTCGGTCAGGCTGCGATCGAGCCAGCTGTCGGCAGGTCCCCGACCTTCACGTGCCCTGGCGCGGGCAGCAACGCGCTCTGCGGACGCCTGCGTGTAAGCTGGAATCCGGCCATCGGCAGGATCCACGATCAGCGAGGTTTGGCCGCCAGCCACTACGGTGGTGCCGTAATCCAGATCGCTGGGATCATGTACCGAGATACCTCTGCGCGTAGAATCCAGTGGGCGTCCATCGGCGCGTGCGGCGCTGGCTCTTTCATAGGCGATAATTTCTTCGGGGCTGAGAAACGCCTTGTTGGCCAAACGCTGCGGGCGTTCCAGCGGCGTGATGGTGCGACGATCCCAAATTCCCTGCAAGTCAGGATGTCCCCAGGCGGTGTGCGGCGCCTGATAAATACCTACGTGTGAGCTGAGCGACTGCCCACTTACCTCCATGGTGCTGAATGCCAGCATCAAAATGGTGGTAACAACTACTGTGATTCGTTGTTTAAGCATGAGAATCCCCCGGACCGCTCAGGATTCAAGGAGTCTTACATATCATGAGCTGGCCGTATAGCAAAACCCAGGCACCACGATTGGGTGCTGCCCGCTGGTATCTGGGCCCGTCATCGAAAGAGGCGCCACGTAGCACACCTAATTCCCAATCTCCGCCGGTGTTGGCCGAAGCATTGACCGGCGCATCTGCGTAGTTGTCTGTAAAGCAATCGGCAATCCACTCTCACACGTTGCCAGACAAATCAACAGTACCTACTGCACCTGTTCCATAACAGCCAACCGGGGCGGTGAAAGTATGCCTGTCGTCGCAAGCTGCTGTGCTTTGAATAGACGGTCGGAACCGCTTGAAATTAATTTCGGCAATATTGTCGAAGGCGCAGCCGCGATTGCCGGCGAATCTCCAGGGACAGAGTGTTTTATTAACATAACGCAGCGCGTACGCAGATTCCGCCGCGGTTGGGATTCGCACCCTGGTCCTAGCAGCTTTTTCAGCGATGCTTAAAGACGGGCGTTCGTTTTTCCCGAAACGCTGCCACCCCTTCCTTTGCGTCTTCACTCTGTGCAACTTTGACTACATATTCTCCTTCTACCTTTAATCCATGATCGCTAAGCTGAGGTGCAGCCGCCGCCGCACATTCTCTAATGGCGTTGATGGCGATCTTGCTGTGCTGAGTGACAGAACTCAGGTATTCGGCCGCCTCATCGACTAACGGGTTATCGCCAGTAGCGATACGATTAATCAGGCCCATCTGCAAGGCTTCAACCGTAGCCACCGGGCGGCCGGTTAACATCATCTCCAGGGCTCGTGATGGTCCCACCACGGCCGGCAGGAGTTGCGTGCCGGCATAAGCCGGAATCAGACCCAGTTTTACCTCGGGCAGTGAGCATTCGACGTGCGCTGCAGCAATTCGAAAGCAACAGGCGAGGGCCAGCTCTAAGCCGCCGCCGAATGCTAAACCGTTCAAGGCGGCGATGCTGATGAATGGCGCCTGGTGCAGTCGCACAAAAAGATTGCGTGCTCGATCAGTTTTGGCGCGTGCCTGCTCCTGGGTCAACGATTCCCTTTCGAACAGGTCGGTGCCGGCACAAAACGCGCGCTCACCTTCGGCCGTTACTATCAGGCCCCGGTTGTCAGATTGCTGATCCAGTGATTCAATACATTGTTCGAGACCGTCTAGCACATCGACGGTAATTGCATTCAATCGTTGCGGGCGAGTAATTTTGAAGATTAAACATTCTGCTCGATCTTCGATTTCGTACACTGTTTCGGCCAAGTGAGATTCCTTACCTAGGTGTGTTCCCGTAGCACTCGCTCGTTAAGTTCGAGACCAATTCCAGCTCTGTTGCTTACCAGCAGGTTGCCGTCGTTAAATACTTCGGGTGGTTCAATCAGATCGGTTCGCCAGTCAGCCTCTCCCCATTGATATTCGAGGATCTCGAAGTTCGGCAGGGCGGCACAGAGGTTTGCCGACGCGGCCGTGGCTACCGGGCCACTGGGATTGTGTGGCGATACTGTAATGCCAGCCACTTCCGCCAGAGTTGCAATCTTTTGTGCTTCCATGATCCCGCCACAATGTTTTATATCGGGCATGATGACATCTACCGCCCTGGCTTGGCAAAGTGGACCGAAGCCCTCGATGCCGAATAGAAATTCACCGCCAGCCAAGCGTTGTTTGATCGCATCGTGAATCGCCACCGTGTTTGCAAGTTCAGTGGGTGCGACCGGTTCTTCATACCAGGACAAATTTGCCGGCTCGAGTTGCCGTGCGACGTCGATGGCCAAGTCGACATCGAAATTACTGTGGACATCGATCTTGAGTTTTACCTCGTCACCGATAGCGGCACGCATCGCCATGACACAGGCGATGCCGAGATCGGCAGCGCGCACAATTTCTTCGGCGGGTGATTCCAGGCTGGGAAAACCATCGAAGGGGGCGGCCTTGATGGCAGCGAAGCCATCGGCCACAGCCTGCTGCGCCATCTGGGCAAAGCCATCTGGACTGCGATCGGAGGTAGCACGATTTATATTGGCATACACCGGGAGGGATTCACGCAGCTTGCCACCGAAGAGTTGATAGATGGGAACGTCAAGCGCCTTGCCGACAATATCCCATAATGCTTGCTCTATGGCGCTAAACGCCGTCGCCAACACTCGATTTCCAGAGGCGGCGCTACTCCAACCGCGCTGGCGATATTGCTGAATGTCGAAAACCGATTCGCCGTCTACCATCACGAAAAATTCTCTGAGTTCAGGCAGATCTGTGCGGCGGCCGAGGGAGGCTTCACCCAGGCCGGTAATACCTCGATTGGTATGCAGTCGCACAATGATCCAGTTGGTGCGTGCAGTAACCCGAACCGTGGTAACTTCTATGCCCGACACACGAATGACCGGATCGAGGGAAGTTAATTGAGCCAACACAGAACTCGAGGGGCTGATGGCAAGGCCGGCAGCGGCCAGCGTCGCGTCGGCAAGCATTTGGCGTCTGCCGATGGTCTTGTTTTGTCTGAACGAAGTCATAGCTGATCTCAATGTTCCATTTTTATAAGCCCACCTATCGTACCAATTGCTGCCGAAAGGAAAAGACCCAGGGTGAATCGGGTTCCACTTTTACATTAATCCAATGCACCAGCGGACTACCGAAGCCTTCGACACGGGTGAAATTTTCCACCAGGCTGCCCGATGCGGCATAGAGGGGCTTATCGACGCGAAAGATATGGGTATCACCCACCGCCAGCACCACCGGTTTACCAAAGGCTAAAGACAATTCTACGAGCAGGGGATAGAGCCACTCGAGAGAATTTCTTGGTGACAGGCAAGTAGGGCAAACCGGATTCACTAACGCGGGTATGCCAAACACTATCCAGGGGTCGGCTTGCATCGCCAGGAATA
>JADFOC010000123.1 GCA_022563075.1 Pseudomonadota bacterium | reverse complement strand
CCAAGGCGATTTGAGTTTTCGAGTCAAAAGCAATCGACAGGACGGGCTGGGCGAACTTACCGATAGTATCAATCACATGGCGGATTCACTACAGTCGATGTTGGAAGCTAAACGTCAGTTATTGCTCGCTATCAGTCACGAATTGAGAACACCAATTACCAGAGCCAAGTTACGGCTCGAATTCATGCCTGCGAGTAAAGAGAGAGAACAGTTACGTGAAGACATAGACGAGATCGATCTGCTTATCTCCGATTTATTGGAAGCGGAACGCCTAAATAATGAGCACTCCGTGTTAGTTTCTGAGCCCGTCCGCTTTGCCGAATTTGTAGAATCGGTGACCCAACAGTTTCAATCCTATGCAGGCGGTCTAACAGTAGAAACGCCCGATGTCGATGAAGAGGTTCACATCGATAAACTCCGCGTAAGATTGCTGATTACCAACTTACTGAATAACTCCATTCGTCATGGTGAAGACAAGCCGATAAAAGTTAAAGTAAGCTTTGTTAATGAGAGAGCGATTCTGGAAGTAATAGACCAGGGAGAGGGGATAGCTGAAGAACATCTCTCCCAAATATGTGAGCCGTTCTATAGAGCCGATAGTGCCAGACAGCGCAATACCGGTGGTTTTGGATTAGGGCTTTATCTATGCCGACTGATCGCACAGGCACATGGTGGCGAGCTATTAATTGAGAGCAAGGTCGGTGAGGGTACTCACCTCACCGTGAATCTACCTTGCCATCCTGCCGATTCAGACGCTAAGTGAGTTTACGGCGTTGAGCTCGAAAGTAACTGGCAAGCAACAAGATCAAAGTAAGCAGAATTGGAATTAATGCGATGTTGATTGCCTTCAGTCTGGCACCGAGTTGCTCGATGTCTTCGGTTAGTTGATATTGTACTTCTCGTAGCCGGCGCCTGGTATTCAGCATTTCTTGGTTAAATCCATCTATCTCAGCCTGGATCTCAGGGGTGATTTGACCGATGAGTTGCCCGTCTTCAGTCTGATTGAGTTCAGTTAATGCCTGCTCAGTTTCCGCCAGACGTTCCAATAGGTCAGCTTCTTCCGTGCGCAACCGATCATCGGCTTCACGCTGTAGTTCCAGCACCCTGGTAAAGGGTCGCGAGTATCTGCCCCGACTGCGGATACTGACCAGATCGGCACCGCCGCTCAGATTATCCAGAGCATTTATCACGATATCGCCGTTGTTCGCAAACGGTTGCGGTATTCGTTGGCCTAGAAACTGCGCAAACCGCACCCACAGCCGATCGCTTAGAAAATCGGTATCGGCGAAAACAAAAATGTTCACTTCACCGTTAGAACTCTGGATATGCTCGACTATCACCGGTTCTGGTTCTTCTGCAATGGCCACCTCTGAAGTGGTGGTGTCGACATCTTCAACATCATCATCGGCGCCCTCTGCTGGTTCCGTTGCTGCCGGTTCTTCGACCTGAGGACGACCGTCGGGAAAGGCACTCTCGATAACACCGCTGATGCGAGCGGCGATCACAAAACTGCGCTCTGCCGAAACAAACTCATCAAACAAAATAGAGGGATCGGTGACATTTTCCAACATGCCGGCATCCATCAACATCGCATTGGTGGACGATTGCATCAGCGGCTCAAAAGTCGTGCTTGCTGTCTCGGATTGACTGATCACACCTGCTGATGAAAGATTAATGGATTCCAGGCCACTGGTAACAATATCGTCCTGGGCAAGGTTGCCACGCTGCACCCCCAGCATACCGAGGTGAGGAACCGGCCTCTGGTTCTGTCCCATCATCACTCGCAGCGCCAAATCACTGTCTGCCAGTACCTGGCTACTTTCATAGTCGATCCCCCAGGCCGTTAACAGGCCAGGCAGATCAGAACTCATACCAGCAGGTATCAGCACTCCCTGGGCCGATCGCGTTACTAATGAATCGGCACTAGGATCCAGAAAGAGCATGGTCTTGCCATGTCGCATGACGTGCTGATCTATGGCGTAGAGCATCTGCTCTGACAAGTTCTGTGGATGTACGATCATAAGAATATCTATCTCTTCATCGATCACGTCCGAGGTTATGTCAACTCGTCTTACTTCATATAATTGCCGAATAATATCCATCACTGTCCAGGATGGCGTCGCCTGCCCGATTACAGGGTTAAACCCCCCATCTATGTTTAACTCGGTAAGCAAACCAACTACTTGTAAGTCTGGGTTATCTACCTTAGTGATCAGTTTCATGAATTCGTATTCCAAATATTCTTCCTGATCTGGTCGGATAAGCGGCATCGTCTCTAACACGCGCAGGGCGAAGGGATTGCTGGCTCCCGTGACGGCCTTTATCACGACTAAACCAAAATAGATTCCTTCTCCTCCGGCTGTAACAGGGACAGCCCGGATGCCATACTGCGTCGCTAGATCTTCATCTTCGGAGAATGGTTCTGGATCGATCACGCTAAAACTTAATTTGCCGCCGCTGGCAATGACAATCTCTCTTAGTAATTCCTTGACTCGTGTTCCATAACTACGTATTTGAGGCACATCTTCGGTTGCGCTATCTGAGTAAAAAAATATCACTTCGATGGGTTGTTGCAAATTTGCAACGATGTTGCGCGTACCCTCGGACAATGTATACAGCTTGTCTTCGGTGAGATCGATGCGCAGGCTTGGCAGCATACTGATAACCGCCACACTGAATATCAGCGCGATTGCTATGATTAAGAGGCCGATGCTTGATGTTAGAGATTTAATGTTCATTTGCATATCGATCCTAATTCGCTTTCTTGATTTCGATGACGATAGCACTGGCGAGTAACCAGGCTGCTATGAACACGCTAAAGAAGAGGAAATCTCTGATATCCAAAACTCCTTTGGCAATCGAATCGAAGTGAGTGAGAAACCCCATCGCTGAAAACGCATCAACCACGATCTGGGGAACCCAATCTGGAAACACATCTAAAAGAATCGGAGAACCCATTATGACAAACAAAAAGCAGAGGCTCACGGTCAGGATAAAGGCGATAACTGAATTTTTAGTACAAGCCGACATACAGGAGCCGATGGCAAGGAAACCACCGGCCATAAACCAACTGCCAATATAAGCCGCCAAAATTACCCCGTTGTCTGGATCGCCTAAATAATTGACGGTGATCCATATTGGGAAAGTCAGGAGCAGTGCGATGCCGGTTAACACCCAAGCCGCGAGGTATTTACCTATAACGGCGTCCGACAATTTTATTGGAAGCGTCAGCAATAGCTCGATGGTGCCAGTTTTGCGCTCATCTGCCCACAGGTTCATGGCGATGGCAGGGACCATAAATAGATAGAGCCAAGGGTGAAAACTGAAAAATGGGAGCAAATCCGCCTGACCCCGCAAATAGAAACCACCGAGATCGAAAGTGAAGATGCCATTGGAGATTAGAAAGATGACAATAAAGATATAGGCAAGCGGCGTGGCGAAGTAAGCCAACAGTTCGCGCTTAAATATTATACCAAGATTTCCCATCACTGAACTCCCTCCGCCGGTTGCGTCACATTCCTAAACACGTCTTCCAACTCGCCACGGCTTACGTGGAATTCTGTTACAGGCCATTGTTTCGATTGTGCAATTTCCGATATCCGAGAAAAGATGGGCTTGCCTTCGCGGGCTAGAATAGTAAACGTATGTTCTACTTCACTGTCTTTCTCAACACTGATCACCTCGGGCACATCCACCAAATCTGCAGCCAGATCATAGTCATCGGTTAAACGAACACTCACGGCATGATGATATTTGGACTGTGCTTCCAACTCGGATGGCGTTCCATCTGCGACAATTTTTCCTTTCGCAATGATAATCGCGCGAGTACACACGGCGGTGACTTCTTCCAAAATGTGGGTAGAGATGACGACTATCTTGTCGCGCGACAGGCTCTTAATCAGTTTCCGCACGTGGTGCTTCTGGTTAGGGTCCAGCCCATCGGTAGGTTCGTCCAGTATCAATACCTTCGGATCGTGCATGATGGCTTGCGCCAAACCCACGCGTCGTCTAAATCCCTTGGACAAGGTATCGATGGTCTGTTGGCACACCGAGCTTAAATCTACCTCGTCGACTACATACTGAACCCGCTCGCGAATTGCGTCACCGCGGTAACCCCTCACTTTGGCAATAAAATTAAGAAAATCAATCGTGGTCATATCACCGTAGCAGGGTGCACCCTCCGGCAAATAGCCGATCAGTGATTTCGCTTCGATCGGATTCTTGGTGATATCGTAGCCATCAATGATTACCGATCCAGCCGTTGGCGACAGAAAACCAGTAATGACTTTCATGGTGGTTGATTTTCCGGCTCCATTTGGACCCAAAAATCCCAGCACTTCACCTTCTTTCACATTGAAACTCAGGTCATCGATGGCGGTAAACTGGTCGAATTTTTTGGTTAAATTACGTATTTCAATCATTTACTGGCTAGTCCTGAAAAATGTAAGATTTCTGCCGGTGGAGAATCGCTACCCATCTGGCAAATTGGTCGTAAAATATGATCGGCAAATATAGGCGTGATGCGCCAATTTTTCAAGACCAGACACGATAAATGACATTCTTCAGTAATCTAGCCAGCTGATGTATCGATATTGGCCTGTGTTTATGCCTTTCTGAGGGTTATAATCGCCGGCTTTCAAGCGACCCATTGACGGTGTTGTCCGATGAAAAAATTAGCAAGCTTACTACTGGTTGCCTGCTTGACCTTGAGCCTCACTCATTGCGGGCAGAAAGGCGGGCTGACGCGTCCTGAGCCAACTACATTTGCCGTCACCTACAAATAGCTTATCCCCCGCACTGAGAATTTCTCACTAACTGTGCCTTATTTGAAAGCCTATGGATCATTTTAACTACCGTGGTGACACGCTGTTCGCCGAAGACGTCGCGGTCATTGAAATCGCCCAGCAATATGGAACCCCCTGTTTCATTTATTCCCGCGCGACTCTAGAGCGGCACTATCGCGCCTACCAGCAAGCGCTCGATGGTCTTCGCAACATGATTTGTTTTGCGGTGAAGGCCAATTCCAATCTGGCTGTGCTCAATGTGCTGGCTCGCTTAGGTGCAGGCTTCGACATCGTCTCTGGCGGTGAACTGGAACGAGTAATCGCGGCCGGTGGAGATCCGGCAAAAATTATTTTTTCGGGGCTAGGCAAGACCGAGGCTGAAATTGAAACGGCGCTGCGGGCAGGCATACATTGCTTTAACGTGGAGTCGGCCGCAGAACTCGAGCGGATTAATGCGGTGGCAAACAGCCTGGACCAGCAGGCTCCTGTGTCGATTCGCGTCAATCCAGACGTAGATGCGGCCACCCATCCCTACATATCTACCGGTCTTAAAGAGAATAAATTTGGCATCGCTGGCAAGCATGCCATCGCGATTTATCGAGATGCCGCCGCCATGTCCCATATAAGACTGATAGGAATTGACTGTCATATCGGCTCCCAGATCACTAGTGTCGAACCCTTTCTGGATGCAATCGATCGCCTGCTGGTGTTGGTTGATCAGTTAGAATCTGAAGGTATTCACCTCAGTCACTTCGATATGGGGGGCGGGCTCGGCGTGACCTATGATCAGGAGCAACCACCCGACCCTGCTGAGTTAATCGCGGCGGTAAGGGATCGTTTCGCTGATCGAGAGATGACATTGATGGTAGAACCAGGTCGTTCGATTGCAGCCAATGCCGGTATTTTCGTCACCCGCATCGAATATCTAAAAAGCAACGATCACAAAAACTTTGCCATCGTCGATGGCGCCATGAATGACTTATTGAGGCCCGCACTCTATGGTGCCTGGCAGAAAATCATCCCGGCGGTGAAGAACCAAGGTAAAACAGCCGTCTATGATGTAGTCGGGCCTGTGTGTGAATCAGCTGACTTTCTCGGCAAGGAACGGGCATTGAGTATAAGCGCTGGCGACCTGCTGGTTGTTCGATCGGCTGGGGCCTATGGCTTTGTGATGAGCTCTAATTACAATTCTCGACCGCGCGCCGCCGAAATCATGGTGGATGGATCAAGCAGTCACCTGATTCGACAAAGAGAGGTACTATCCGATCAACTCAAATTGGAATCACGACTGCCTGAGTAGTACTTCGATGGTGTTAAAGCTACAGGTACAAACAACAATTTTAGCAACGATTGACGATAACCTTGTTATGCAAATTCCCTTCACAAAAATGCACGGCCTGGGCAACGATTTCATGGTATTGGATCTGGTATCCAATCATGTTGAATTGACTAGCGAACAAATTCGACAATTGTCAGATCGTCACTTCGGCATCGGCTTTGACCAACTATTACAAGTCGAACCACCCAGCGATCCTGCGGTTGATTTCAACTACCGTATTTTCAATGCCGATGGTGAAGAAGTTGAGCATTGTGGCAATGGTGCCCGTTGCTTTGCCAACTTCGTAACTGACAAAGGCCTGACCAAGAAAAATCCTATTTCCGTAAAAACAATGAATCGCACATTGAGTCTTCATACCAATGAAGCTGGCGACGTTACAGTCGATATGAGTCGACCGGTATTTGATCCAGCTCAGATACCGTTTACTACCGATCAAGCAGCCACTACTTATTCAAGAAAATTGCTCATTAACGGGCAGCAGCAGATGGTTGAGTTTTGCCCCTTATCTATGGGTAATCCCCATGCGGTAATTACGGTTGATACCCTGGAAGACACGGCAGTACACGATATCGGGAAAGCTTTAGGCAGTCACCCTGATTTTCCGCAAGGAGTCAACGTGGGATTTATGCAAGTGCTTAATAGAAGTGAGGTGAGCTTACGGGTCTATGAACGAGGAGCCGGCGAAACACTGGCTTGTGGTACAGGTGCTTGTGCTGCTGCGGTCGCCGGTTGCTTACAAGGACTGTTAGATGATACCGTCAAGGTGAATGTGCTAGGTGGCCAACTCATCATAAATTGGCAACAACAAGACTCTCCCGTTCTAATGACTGGGCCAGTGAATACGGTTTATGAAGGGATAATTCAATTATGAGTAATGATGCTTCAGCGGTTGAACAGGTTAATGACGATAACGAAAATGAGCTATCCACTGCAGACGTAGTCAGTTATTTGCGCAATCATCCTGAATTTTTCATCGAGCAAGAAGATCTGTTGGCGGATCTGTCCTTGCCGCATGAAAGTGGCAAGGCTATTTCATTATTAGAACGACAAGTCACAATACTGCGCGAACGTGGTATCTACGCACGTGAGAAACTTAACAACCTGCTTGAGAATGCGCGCAACAATGATCAGTTATTTGATACTACTAGAAATTTGGTATTGGCACTTCTACGATCCAAAAATGTAACCGAAATTGCGGAAGTCACGCAGGATCAACTGAGCAATCATGCCAATATTGATGCCTGCGAATTAATCCTGATTGAGCATCCCGGACTTAGAGTGTCCAATGCAGTAAGGACCGA
>JADFOC010000122.1 GCA_022563075.1 Pseudomonadota bacterium | reverse complement strand
AGCTTGCGTCCAATTCGGTCATCCTCTTCAGCCAAACGGATAATTCCTCCGGACTCTATAAAAGTAGCCGCGTCTCCCACCGTCAAGATTGGATTTACTATGTTTAGCTTATTTATCTCTCTAAAAATTCGTGAATCATCTCCAATGTAAAGAATATGAATCTGACGCAGATCGGGCATGGAAGAAAACGTTTGAAAGACAATATCTCGACCGTCCGCGGTCCTGGCGGCGGTAATATTGTTCAAGCTCTTCGCCAGTGGATGAGAATCCTCCAGCGCGATTATAATTGGCGCTGACGAATCAGCAAAAGCGGAAGCGGGCCACCTGATATAGCGGGCAAAATTAACCAGGTAAGCCACCTTGACTTCGGTTGGGGTTGGGGCGTTGAAAGATTCTTGCGCGTAATTGACAGGCGGCGAGAGACACAGAAATAATGTGAATGCTACTATTTTTTTAGCTTTATCCGGGTAAACCATATCACGCTCAGTTAGAACTAGTGGGTCAGACTCAATTCAATTCGTCTTCCATCATGACCTGGTACTAAATGACTAATAGAGAAATGCGGTAACTCAGAGTAGAGAATGTAGTCATCCAGCAAGTTCTTTATAGTTGCATAAAATATGTGTCTTCCAAGGCGACGTTGATGATCTATATCAGCAAGCTCGTCGGTGTCCGTACTCGACTTGGAACCAACCCTTCGAATCGAACCGACTATCACTGATAGTGTTAAAAACCTAAGCCTGATTGAATTCATCAGACTGCAATATTTGCTATAAGAGACGAGGCGTTAGTAACTCTACGTTATATTTGCTACCAATATGGTCCAACTAACGCGCCAAATTTAGTTAAGTATAGTTGCTATATGCATTTTGCAATTTTAGTGGTTGCAGCCTGCAGCAGACGCGTGCTGAACCGAGCCCCGCAGGATACGCCGCAGTGGACTGCTGGAGATTTATCGGAATGCGCAAACGCCGACTATTTGAAATTTGGCTTGAGTGCGCGCTAAAAGCTAAATTCGGTAGGCGACGACTAAGCAGAAGGGCTTTGCGGCGGAAGACGTTAACACTGTCATCAGATCAGAAAAATCAGCGGTTTCGAGCTGGCCGCCTGGTTCCTCTTGGCCGCGACGATCTTTGATTATCGCCTTTGGGTTTGAAGATGGAATCTCGCACATAACCGGGTGCTCGCTCCAATAAATGTTCCAGCGGATGAATGCAATCCAACTTATTACCCAGTTTTTCCTCGATGGCCGGCAACAGGAAGGAGTCTTCTTCGCAGGCAAAACTAATCGATGTGCCGATGGCACCCGCCCGACCGGTACGACCTATTCGGTGCACGTAATCTCCGGCTTCTTCAGGTAGCGTGTAGTTAATTACATGAGTGACATCGTTGATGTGCAACCCGCGACCGGCAACATCAGTGGCTACTAATACGCGGATTTTTCCTGACTTGAATGCGTCCAGCGTTTTAATGCGCTTGTTCTGAGGAATCTCTCCCGACAACATGCCGCAATTAATACCGTTGCGATACAAATTGTCCGCCAGCTTTCTAACCTGATCCCGACGATTGCTGAAGACCATGACTTTTTCAGCCTCGGGTTCAGTAATTAAGTTATACAACAGATTGTATTTATCGGCGGTGGTAACCAGGTAAACCAGTTGCTCCACCGCGTCAGCGGCGAGTTTTTCTGACGCATCCTCCACCATGATTGGATCCATCGCCCAACGACCGGCAAGTTCAATTATCTCGGGACTGAAAGTTGCACTGAACATCAGAGTCTGTCGGCAATCTTTCTTTGGGGTACGTGCTACCACCTGCCTCACCTGCGGCAGGAAACCCATGTCCAGCATGCGGTCAGCCTCGTCCAGCACCAGCAATTCAATCATACCCAGATAGAGATTGTCGTTCTGCACGAAATCCAGCAGGCGACCCGGCGTCGCCACGACAATATCGACCGGTTTAGCCGCCAATGCTCTATTTTGCTTTTGGTAGTCTTCACCGCCCACCAGCGTTACCGTGTGCAGGTCGCAGCCCTGGGTCAGTTGTTGAGAATCATTGGCAATTTGAATGGCCAGTTCCCTGGTGGGCGCTACGATTAGAGCCCTGGGTTCTGCCAGGAAACGTTTTTCCGTTATCGGGTTAATTAAAAAATCGTTAATGATGGTGATCAGAAAGGCAGCTGTCTTACCGGTTCCGGTTTGCGCCCTGGCGGTGACATCATGACCGGCCAGCGTGTGCACCAGGCTCAGTGCTTGAATGGGTGTGCAAAATTCGAAACCGAGTTTATCGATGGCATCACGCAATGGCTGTTGAAGATCAAATTTATCAAATGATATTGACTGCGCGCCGTCTATTGAGTCCATAAAGGGGTCGTACCTCGACAAGGCTTAAGTTGCTGGTGTAGCGGGTCTCCCAGCATCTAGCTGCAAGGCGCTATTCAAATACAGAATGAGTAAAGGGCCCGCATCATAGCGGTAAGCTCCCCACACTTCAATATTGCTGATGATAGTTACTACGCCAAACGCGGTTTAGACCAAAGTTCCGCAAGCCGAACAGTGCCGGTCACGGGGCAGCTTCATTTCGCGCCACTGCATCGTGGTGGCGTCCAGGAGTAACAGCCTGCCGGCCAGAGTATGACCAATATTGGCAATTACCTTGATCGTTTCCATCGCTTGAACCGAGCCAATGATGCCCACCAACGGCGCCATCACTCCATTTTGCGCGCAACTCGCATCTTCGTCATCGCCTTCAGCATAAAGACATTGATAACAGGGGCTTTCCGGGTCATTGCTATCAAATACGGCAACCTGCCCTTCCATACGAATCGCTGCGCCAGAGACCAGCGGTTTCTTGTACTTGATGCAGCAGCGATTTACCGCGAACCTGGTGGTGAAGTTATCACAGGCATCCACCACAACGTCAGCATCTGCCACAGCTTGTTCCAAGTCATCCTCTAGCAGTCGCTGATTCAGCGTGGTAATACGAACATCGGGATTTAAGCCTTGCAATGTTTCCGCGGCCGACGTCACTTTCGCAACACCTAGATTGCCTTGCCCATGCGCAATTTGCCGCTGCAAGTTGGTCAACTCGACGGTGTCGTCATCGGCAATGATTAGATGGCCGACTCCGGCTGCCGCCAGATACATAGCCGCAGGGCAACCGAGACCCCCCATACCGACGATGAGTACGGTAGCATCCAGCAGTTTTTGCTGACCAGCTACATCCATCTCCGGCAGCATTATCTGGCGACTGTAACGCAGCAGTTGTTCATCCAGCATGGTTATGTGTCCCTCGGCACAGCTTAGGGTTCGGCTCCTGTGGGTGTGTCAGCATAGTGCTGCAGGGCGCATCTACGTCGGGGTAGCCGGCACGCGAAAATAAAGCTCGGTCGGGCTGCCGTTTTATCCTGGCCATTGGCCGCTGGTCAGTCGATCCAACCCGGCAAAATCCTGCTTGCATTCCACGTTGACAAATCCAGCGTCCTGCAGAAATCGAGAAACATCCCGTTTTTGATTGAAGCCATGTTCCAATAGGAGCCAAGCGTCTTTTTTTAGAAAGTTCTTGCTTTGACTTACTATTTTTCTTAACTCGGTTAACCCATCCTCATCGGCAACTAAAGCAATCGATGGTTCAAACTTCAGATCGGCTTGTTGCAAATGACTGTCACCGGCAGCCACATAAGGCGGGTTGGCAACGATCATGTCATATTCGATGGCATCGAGGCCATCACACCACGATGCCTGACGAAATTCAATGTTACCAACGGCAAGCGATTTTGCGTTGGCGGCGGCGATGGCCAGGGCGGGCTCGCTTATATCTACCGCGGTTACCAGCCAGTCCTTGTTTCCTCTAGCCAAAGCCAGTGCGATAGCGCCACTGCCGGTACCCAGGTCAACTATGTTTAAGGCGCATGCATAGCCTACGGCGGCGTTAAGTCCCGCCAATAATTCCAAGGCGGTTGCCACCAACAACTCGGTTTCCGGTCGCGGAATCAGGACCCGTGAATTAACTGCCAGCTCGAAATCCCAGAACTCCTTCTTACCGAGAATATAGGCAATCGGCTCGCCTTGCTGGCGTCGGTGCAGTGATTCCTGGTATGCCAGCAGTTGCTCAGCCTCAAGTTCCCGCGCAGGCCAGGTATGCAGATACTCACGCGTCTTTTCTAAGGCATGGGCCAACAGTAACTCACCATCGAGTTGCCAACTGTCACTGCCCGAGCGCAGAGTTTGAGCGCGCACCAGGGCCTGTTCGATTGTTTCCGCCATAGCGCGATTTAATTCTCGGTGGCGAGTCCAGCCAATAGATCGGCCTGGTATTCATTGATTAGTGGTTGAATGACACTCGCCAATTCGCCTGCCATGATCTCAGACAAGTTGTAGAGCGTAAGTTTGATTCGATGATCGGTTACCCGCCCCTGTGGGTAGTTATAGGTTCGAATTTTTTCAGAGCGATCGCCGCTGCCAATCAATTTACGACGGGTGTCAGATTCTTCCTGCTGTTGCGCCGTTTGCGCCTGATCCATCAGTTTTGCCTGCAGCAGGGACATGGCTCTTGCCTTATTCTTGTGCTGCGATCTTTCATCCTGACACTCAACCACGATGCCTGAAGCTAGATGCGTAATTCGAATGGCCGAGTCGGTCTTGTTCACGTGTTGACCACCGGCCCCACTGGCTCGATAGGTGTCGATGCGTATATCACTCTTGTTTATCTCGATCTCATCCAGTTCATCCATCTCCGGCATTATCGCGACAGTGCAGGCCGAGGTATGGACCCGACCCTGGGTTTCCGTTTCCGGGACGCGCTGGACGCGGTGCGCACCAGATTCGAACTTCAGCTTTGCGTACACATTTTTACCTTCGATGCGCACGATAAGTTCCTTGTAACCACCATGTTCACCCACGCGTTCGGTGACAATCTCCATTTTCCATTTCTGTTGTTCGGCATAGCGAGAATACATGCGATACAGATCACCAGAAAATATGGCGGCCTCATCGCCTCCGGTACCGGCACGGATTTCCAGAAACACATTGCAACTGTCCTTCGAATCCTTTGGCAATAGCAGTTTCTGTAACGCTAGTTCCAGCTGACGCAGCTCTTCGCTGCTGCTTTTTATTTCCTCTTCTGCCATCGAGCGAATTTCAGGATCAGTGTCTTTTTGCATCTCCTTTGCTTCGAGAAGATTTTTACTGACGCTGAGAAAACTATCGAAGCATTGAACCACTTCTTCGAGTTCAGCATATTCCTTAGAGAGATCGCGGAATCGATTTTGATCGGTAATAATTTCAGCATCGCTGAGCAACGCCTCGAGTTCGTCGAATCGATCTTTCATTTGTTCCAATTTTGTACGGATGGACTCTTTCATTGCATCATTCTTAGTGGCTTACTCAGGGCTCGTCGTCCCGGTCCAATTGATATAATTCCTGGGTCAGTTGCAATAGATCGTCGCGGCCTTCGGCACTGGCCTTCTTCATCTGCACGCTGGGTGAATGAATGAGTTTATTGGTAATCGCTCTAGCCAGGCTCTCCAGCACGCTGTCGGCTGGATCGCCTTTCTCCAGCGCCCGGATGGCGCGCTGCAATTCCTTATCGCGAATCGAGTCGGCCTGATCACGAAATGCCCGCAGCGTAGTCACCGCATTGAGTGACCGAACTTGCCTTAAATACTCGGCGACGCCCCGCTCGATAATGGATTCCGCCTGAGCGGCGGCCTCAGCCCTGCTTTTGACACTGTCGTCGATCACCCCGGAAATATCATCGACACTGTATAAATAAGCGTCGGCAATTTCCCCAACTTCGGCTTCGATGTCTCGAGGTACCGCCAGGTCAATCAACAACATAGGCTTATGTTTGCGTTGTTTAAGCGCATGCTCTACAGCGCCTTTCCCCAGTAATGGTAATTGACTGTTGGTGCACGAAACCACAATATCTGCAGTCACAAGTTGTTCCGGAATCTCAGATAACAGCACACCGTGCGCATCGAATTTGCCGGCAAGTTCCAATGCGTTAGCCAATGTTCGATTGGCCACCACGATCTCACTAGCGCCTTTATCCACCAGATGCCTGGTTACCAATTCAATCGTGCGCCCCGCCCCGATCAACAAAACATGAAGACTGCTCAAACTTGAGAAAATACGTTCCGCCAGCGTCACCGCCGCATAGGCTACCGATACCGGATTCTCTCCAATGGCGGTGTCAGTTCTCACTTCTTTTGCAATAGAAAACGCTTCCTGAAACGCATGACCCAGCGTCGATCCTACAACATTCAAGTCCCTGGACATGGCGTAGGCAGACTTGATCTGACCCAGGATCTGGGGCTCACCAAGTACCATGGAGTCCAGCCCACAGCATACTTTCATGAGATGGCACACGACATCTGCATCGCCAAAGAAGTAGCTGCACTGAGCCAGATCTGCCGTACTCATCTGGTGAAATTCTGCCAACCAGTTGACCACGATTTGTTGTCGATCTCGCAATGCCCGATTTTCAGTCGGCCCCGTACCCGCCGCAGAATTCTCATCCGCGACCTTGAATTCCAGATAGATTTCGGTGCGATTGCAGGTTGAAACAATCACCACTTCATCGACAGCATCGAGACCGCGCACCTGCTTCAGCGCATCAGAAACGATTTCAGGCGGGAACGCCACCTTCTCGCGCAGCGCGATATTGGCCGTATTGTGATTAATGCCCACCAGTACCAGTGCCATCGAGATTCCGCTAAACCGGTCGAATAAAAAGCCCAGTATGTTACTAAATATCGGCTGCAGTTCCCATTAGAGACTGATTATGCGCAGGCTCCAGTATTAGTCAGTGGCAAGCTTAAATGAAAACTGGTTTCTCGCCGGTCGTTGCTATCATTAAACAATAGACGCCAGCTCAGACATTTGAGCCCTGCTGCCGAATCGACAAACTGTTACAATATACCCTCGATTAGCTGGATGTAGTCGAGCCAAAACAGATGAGCCAATTTTACCGATCCATTTTACTCGCATTGGCAGCGGCCACACTTGCCGCCTGTGCCACCATCCCGGGATCCCCCGAAAATCAAGCCGCACCGTCGGCGCTCATCGCCAGCTCCGAAGCTGAACCCGCCGCCACAGTCGAGCCGGAAGAGATAGAGTACGGCTCTTTTACCGAGGAACAGCTGTATCAGGCAATTATCAGCGAGATAGGGGCACAGCGAGGCCAACTCGACATCGCTGGAGAAAATTATTTTGACCTGGCGATCGAGACTAGAGATCTCCGCATCATTCAACGTGCGATCCAATTTGCCCGGGTAAACCGCGACATGAATGCGTTGCTGCAGCTAGGTTTGCTGTGGGCTGAAGTCTCTCCCGACGATCCGCAACCACATCTGATGCTGAGTTTTCAATTCTTGGAGAGTGGCGATTTCGACCAGGCGCTCTCCCACATGGCCAGAGTCATAGATCTTG
>JADFOC010000121.1 GCA_022563075.1 Pseudomonadota bacterium | reverse complement strand
TTCGACCATGAGCAAATAGTAAGCCATCAGCAAATTTCAAAGTCAGGGTCAATTACGACCTACCTGAAGGATCAAAATAGTCACCCGCTCCGCTTTAGTTCGCTTATCCGATAAGTGCTTTGTACTTCGACCTTAATCTCACTTATAGTGGTTTCCAACATTTTCAGTAGAACGTTGGTTAATCCATGAGCGACACCACTGTTACGCCACAAGCAGATGCCATCCCCCGTAAGGAAATAACCATCAGGGTGGTGGTGCTGGGCATCTTCTTAGCCATCGTAATGGGCGCCGCCAATGTTTACGTCGGGCTTAGAGCCGGAATGACCGTGTCCGCCTCGATCCCGGCGGCAGTCATGGCCATGCTGTTCTTCAAATTACTGTTCAAGGACTCGAGTATTTTAGAAGCGAATCAGGTACAGACCTGTGCCTCCGCCGGAGAATCCCTGGCGGCCGGAATTATCTTCACCATGCCGGCGATGTTATTGATCGGTTTCTGGGATTCGTTTGATTTCTGGTCGGTGACGATCATCGCGCTTACCGGCGGTCTGCTTGGCATCCTGTTCATGATTCCCATGCGCAAGGTGTTTATTCTGAACAATACAGAGCTGGCCTATCCCGAAGGCGTTGCCTGTGCGGCGGTACTGGAAGCCGGCGCAGAGGACAGTGCCGAAGGCGAGGGACGCAACCTGCTGCTCGGTGGATTGTTAGGCGCTACCGTGGCGATTTCCGCCAAACTGTTTGGAATTATCACTGGCACTTTAGAGGCCGCAACGCTAGCCGGCTCGCGTATCTTATATTTTGGCGGCGACCTCTCCCCCATGTTGATTGCCATCGGATTTATCGTCCGTCTTAATGTGGCCGTCTTGATCTTTATCGGGGGGGCACTTTCCTGGTTGATCGGAATTCCGTTGCTGGGAGGTGGCGAACAGTTTCCTGTTGCTATCGATGGCGCCTATGAATTATGGAGCACAAAGATTCGATACGTGGGTGTGGGTGCCATGGTTGTCGGCGGATTTAGTTCGCTCTACTCCGTCAGGCATGGACTGATTGCGGCAGTTAAAGAACTTCGCAACAACCTGACCAGCGGTAAATTGCTGGTGCAAGACCAGCAACGTGATCTGCCAAGCTCGGTAATTCTCAGTTTGATTATTGGCTGCATCGTGGTACTGGCATTCGTCAACTATCGATTTACCGGCGGCATCGGCATTACCCTGCTCTCTACCACCGTCATGGTGATCATGGGCTTCTTCTTCACCGCCGTAGCAAGTTACATCGTCGGCCTGGTGGGAAATTCTAACAGCCCCGTATCTGGCATGACCATCACCGCCGTTCTGGTCGCCGGCGGCCTGTTGTGGTTGTTTAACTATTCCGGCATGGAAGCCATGGTAGCGACTCTTGGCATCGCCGCCATCGTCTGTTGCGTCGCTGCTACCGCCGGTGATGTGTGTAATGATTTGAAGACTGGCTCTCTAGTTGGCGCGGCACCTTTCAGACAACAGATAATGCAGATAGTCGGTGTCTTTGTGGCTGCCTTTATAATGTCACCGGTGTTAAATCTGCTGAACAACAATATCGCAGGTGGCATCGGTGGCCGCGAACTGTCGGCTCCGCAAGCCAGCCTGTTTGCCTCTCTGGCCAGAGGATTCGCTGGCGAGACTGCGCTTCCCTGGGACCTGATCGGCTACGGCGCAATAGTAGGAATAGTTATCCTCATCATCGATTGGTACTTACGCCGGCAAGGTATAAAATTCAGAGCCCACTTAATGCCCATCGCCGTGGGAATGTATTTGCCCTTCGGCCTGGCCACACCGATTCTGATCGGTGGTTTGATCGCTCACTATTATTCCAAAGGCACTCCAGCGAGCGAGCACGATCGGATACTGCATCGGGGCATATTATTTTCCTCTGGCGTGATCGCCGGCGAAGCACTCATGTCGGTTGGGCTTGCCTGCCTTACCGCGCTAGGATTTCAGTCGATGGATCTGGGTTTGCCAAATTCCATAGTGATGGTCATTTCTGTCATTGCAGCATTCGCGGTGGTGATCTGTTTTGTAAAACTCACTCGCCCACTGAAGTTAACGGCTTAGCAATAATTGGAAAGTTCTATCTACTATGACCGTAACTATTTAATTGACATAGAAATACACCGCCACAAAATGGCAGCTGCTGCCTGACAACACGAACACGTGAAAGATTGCGTGGTTGAATCGAATTTTCTTAATACTGTAAATCACGGCGCCCAGGGTATAGGCCAATCCACCGGCTACCAGCCAACTTAATCCTGCCGCCGGAAATACATCGATCAGCGGGCCGATAGCGAAAACAATCAACCACCCCATGAAGACGTACATGAGTGTCGATAGCAGTCGGTATTTCCCGGTAAAAAAAAGTTTTAAAATAGTTCCCGTTAGTGCCATGCCCCAGGACACACCGAATATCACCCAGCCAGTTGTACCTTGCAGAGTAATCAAGGTAAATGGCGTATAGGTCCCGGCAATCAAAACATAGATGCTGATATGATCGAGAATTCGTAGCCTGCTGCGTCGTTGCAGATTCCTGCTGCTGTGATAAATGGTCGAGGTGCCGTAGAGGAAAATCAGGCTTAGCCCGAAGATGCTGAAGCTGACAACAGCTAAAGCATCTCCCAGTGACATGGCCTGCTCAAGCAACGCCGCCAGGGCGATGACGCTCAGCACAAAACCGATGGCATGAGTCGTTATGTTTATTTTTTCTTCGGCGCGAGAGTAGTGAGGGATGGCCGTGGTCTTGCCTCCGTCATGGAGTGAATCCACCGCTTCTGTTTTGATTGCCTTCGAATTGACTTTCGAGTTTCCCATCATCGACGCCTCTGAGTGATTGTCGCCTAAATTAGCGATCCGTTAAACCAGGTAGCCCAGAGTAAAAAATTACCAATACTTCCCGGTGCCGCCGTTGAGGCTTTTATTATGAGAGCCAACACCCACGCAATACGATACACTCAAACCATCGGATAAAGAGAAGCAAATAATCATCGGCTGCTGCCGGATTATCCCCGCTAAGAGGAGAATAACGATGCGCTTCATCACCCCATTGGCATTGGGCCTTACGCTCTTCATACCGCTGGCTGCCGGCCAGATCGCGCCCGAAGAGACCTCCGTTACCACCATGCCCGAACCCGGCGTTAACTGGTTCATCGCCAAAACTGGCAACGGCGGTTATATTTTCGATGCCACCACCGGCGAGATGCAGGGATTGTTATCACTCTCGCGTTATACCCCTGCCGTGACCATGTGGCGTCCTCGACGCGAGTTTTATGCGGCCGAGTCCTACCTTTCCCGCGGCGTCTACGGCGAGCGCACCGATATTGTAGCGATCTATGACTTCGACAACCTCAGCCCGATCGCCGAGGTGATAATTCCCAATCACATGGCCCGCCTTGGGGTGCGCAATCACATGGGCTTGATGAACGACGGCCGTCACCTGGCAGTACATAATATGAATCCTGGCCACTCGGTTTCAATCGTCGATGTGCAGGACCGTGTCTTTATCTATGAGATCTCCACACCGGGTTGCGCCGTGATCTTGCCGGTCGCAGACAGTGACTTCCTGCAGGTATGTGGTGATGGCACGCTGCAATTGATCCAACTCGATCTCAGTGGATTTGAACAGAATCGGAGTCGCAGTGAAGTATTCTTTAACGTTCAGGACGACCCGGTGTTTGACCGCTCCGCCCGCAGCGCCGATGGTTGGTATCTGATCACTCACGCCGGGACCGTCTTCGAAGTCAGCACCACCGGGGACGAAATTAATATTAGCGAAGGTTGGAACTTATTGCCGGAAGATGAAGAAGGCTGGCGACCTGGAGGTTTCGAATTTGTCAGCGCACACCAGGAACTGGGCTTGCTGTACGTTGCCATGCACGAGGGGGAGGTAAATACCCACCACGAATCGGGCGACGAGATCTGGGTAATGGATGTGGATACCGGGCGACGTCTGCACCGCCTCAAGTTGGAAACCCCGGTAAGCAACTTAATGGTGACCCAGGAAGACGAACCCAAATTAATTATTGCCGACGATAAATACAGCACTCATGTATATGATGCCCTCACCCTGGTGCATGAGCGCACGATTCAGACACCCAGAGTGTCTATGTTTGAGGACTTTTAGGTTTGAGGATTTCTAATTCATGCTCGACCCACTGATACTACGAATCATTTCGCTTGGCTTTGCGCTGCTGTTTATGACGGCGGCATTGCACAAGTTTGGCGACAAGCCTCAGTTTCGCGGCATTCTCGAGGCTTATCAGATTCTGCCTAGCAGTATGCTTGGCTTCGCCGTTAATGTAATTCCCGTGGTGGAGCTGCTGCTGGGCGTAGCCTGGATACTGTCTGGGTTGCTTTTCTTACATTTTCAATTGGTGCCGCTATTGAGTGCGATGCTGCTAAGCGCCTATACCTTGTCTATCGGCATCAACCTGCTACGTGGTCGCAGCTACATCGATTGTGGCTGCGGTTTTTCATCGATGGCAAGATCGGCTAAAAATAGATCGGACACTACAGGTATTCAGCAATTGTCCAGTGGCTTGCTACTGCGTAACTGTACGTTGATCGCGACAGCCTTGATTACAGTCATATCCCCTACATTGCGTGAAATGGTTTTCATGGATTACTTGAGTTTAGTGACAGCGACTGTTGCATTTGTATTGTTATATGGCGCTTTTAACCAATTGCTGGCGAACCATAATGCCATCGGCGCCTGGAGAAACACTTCATCGGAGGATTCTCATGGTTGAAGCACTGGTGATTTCCAATATCGTCCTGTGGATAGTCGTCATCGTGCTGGCCCTGCTGGTGTTTGCCCTCACCAGGCAGGTAGGCATCTTGCATGAGCGGGTGGCACCGGCAGGCGCCTTGCTGCCGACTTCGGGACCCAAGGTGGGGGAACTCACCGAGGAATTTTCATTGACCGCGATCGATGGTAACTCGTTAGTGATTGGCGGTGCGAACGAATCGGGTCTTGCTTCTTTTATCTTGTTCATCTCTCCCACCTGCCCTGTGTGTAAGACCTTAGTTCCCACCGCCAAGGCCTTGGTCAAATCTGAAGCTAAGCGCATGCAGCTTATTTTTGCCAGCGACGGTGATGATCTTCAGCGGCATAAATCCTATGTGCGAGATCTGAAAATAGACAGCTATCCCTATGTACTTTCCGAGGCACTCGGCATGCGCTTCGAGGTGAGCAAGTTACCGTTTGCGGTGCTGATTGGCAGTGATGGTACCCTCAAGAGCAAGGGCCTGGTGAATACCCGAGAACATATGGAGAGCCTGATCGAGTCGATGGATACAGGCATTAGCACTGTGCAGGAATACATTGGCAAAACCCAGTCGGACCATGCCGATCCCGAATTGGAGTCTTCAGCGATGGAACAAACATCATGAATATCGAGAAAATAATAGATCGCACCTACTACTGGATCGATGATAATGCCCGCAAGACGAGCCTGGCCTTTGCGCGAAAATTGTCACGGCGAAATTTCCTCTCACGGCTAGGTATGTGGATAGCCGGTGCGGCGGCGTTTCCCTTGCTGCCAGTGGCACGCTCCTTTGCACAGACGTCGATACAGGAATTGGGTGATCCCCAGAGTTGTGACTACTGGCGCTATTGCGCCATGAGCGGAAGGCTTTGTTCCTGCTGCGGGGGTTCCTATACCGCCTGCCCGCCGGGTGCTGAGCCTTCACCAATAACCTGGGTGGGCACCTGCCACAATCCAGTTGATAACCGTAATTACCTGATGTCCTACAACGACTGTTGTGGCAAGACTGTTTGTGCTCGCTGCAGATGCCACAACACCGAACGCGATAAGCCGGTGTACTTCAACAGCAACAGCAGCACTGTGCTGTGGTGTTTCGGCACCCAGAACACCAGCTACCACTGTACCGTTTCTCTGGTGCTGGGTGTGGTTGACGAATAAAATGCGCTGGTCGGGATCTTTTGTCATGGGGTTAACCTTCAGCGTTATCCTGTTGTTCATCAGTAGCAGTGTTCAGCCCGCGAGCCCGCGAATTAATTACCTGCTTTATTGCAGTGGTTGTCACCGGGTAACGGGCGAAGGCAAACCGCCGAATGTGCCAACCCTTCATGATGAGTTAGGCAGGATGCTCTCCGTTCCGGAGATGCGTTCATATCTAGTGCGGATACCAGGTGCAACCCAGGCGCCTTTGTCAGATGCAGAACTGGCAGATGTGGTTAATTGGCTGTTGCAGGAATTTAACGCCGACACATTGCCCGCTGATTTTCAGAACTTAAGCGCCGAAGAAGTAACCGAGGCGCGGAAAAATGCGTTGATGGATCCAATTAAGTATCGAACTAAGTACTGGAAGAGTTACGAGGATTGATATTTGTAAGCACAGTTCTGGACGTTCGATTCTGCAAATGGTTCTACGACAAATATGTAATACTTTTGTGGAATTAGCAAAGTTCCATAGTCGCTACCTTTAGCAAAATACATATTATCAATTCGATCTCAACTCTATTTTCAGCCACTGCATTTTCAGTTCTCCTCAGCAACACGATTTTCGCGCAAGGAACCATGACGACCGACCCGGCGACACCTTCACCTTATTCAGCCCTCCTATTAATAGCCTGCTTGATGGCATTGACATGCCAATCGGATTCCCGTTGGACTCGCTCAATGACCTGCCCTACGGTGAGTGGGGACTCGCGCCAAAGCACATCCAGAACCAGCATCTCAGAATTGGAAAGCTGCATGGCTGAACCTCTGCCAATTACATGTGTATCATCATAGTAACTACAACTGTAGTCTCCATGGTTTCATTTATAAAATTAAATTTGGGAAGAATGATGCAAATAGAAGAAGAGAGGGACCAAGCTAACTTACAGGAAAGTGTAGTGGGTGTTAGTGATCATAGACCAGCGGGGTTACGGCTCAACAAACCAGTCCAAAAATAATGGAGAACTGGACGGCGGCTAGTCCTTACGGCGAGACGCTTTCACTACGCTCTTCACAATTGCAATCACAGGGGCTTCGACGTGGATTGTGCTAACGTACTACTTCATCGCTGTGGTCCTTCATCGCAGCCCACAAGTAAGCTGGAAACGCGCAGGATAAACCTATACTCAGATTGATCACGATAAATGGCCAGGCCTTAGGTCCCTTGCCACGTTGCGACCACAGGTAAATCCAAAATACCAATGAAGTAATCAGCAAATCGGCAGTAAAGCCCCCCGCCGCCGAGTTGGCGAACAGCGCCGCGATAAAACTCGTGAGACTGATGCCATTTTCAGCACCGAAGGCGACGAAGAACGACATCGGCACGGCAGCCCCTAGCACGGCCATTACTAAGTACACTGTCTTCAGCTTCATGATTTATTCCTCACCGATGTCGTGGATTTATTCAAGCTTCAAAATAAGTTCAATACTGCTAGACGCGTGACTGCGGTGATCTCGATCAGATCATAGCTATCAATCTCCATCGCAGTCGTGGCTGATCACAGCTAT
>JADFOC010000120.1 GCA_022563075.1 Pseudomonadota bacterium | reverse complement strand
ATAGCCGCTCTCGACCCATGACCGACCTTTGTGCATACCTGCAGAGATTGTTATTCTCCAGCCCAGAGTGTTCTGTAGCTACCAGAGAGGAATCAGCCATGCCACGCTTTCTGCTCGGATTGTTATGCCTACCTGTACTGAGTCAGGCCCAACTCGCTTGCGATATTTCATCGCTGCCAGACCTGCCCGATGTTCACATCACCTCGGTGGAAACCGTGGACCGGCCAGTTCCCCATTGCAAGGCGACCGGTGTCATCGGCACAGAGATTCGCTTCGAGTTGCTCTTGCCTGACCAGTGGAATGGAAAATTTGTCATGGGCGGTGGCGGCGGCTTTGTCGGGAGCGTGCAAAATCAGTCCCTGGTTTATAATCCCCTGGCCTCTGGTTATGCCACGGTAGGAACAGACACCGGTCATCAGGGTGGTACGGTAGACGCCCGCTGGGCGCTGAATAATCTGGAACGAATCGTTAATTTTGGTCACCAGGCGGTGCATCGCACGGCGATAACATCGAAAGCGTTGATCAGCAATTTTTATGACGCCGATATTGAACGAAATTATTTTATTGGTTGCTCCCGAGGCGGTGGCCAGGCCTTGATGGAGGCCCAGCGTTATCCGGGAGATTTCGATGCCATCGTTGCGGGCGCACCCGCCTATAGCTGGTCCGGAATCGCGGCTCAGGGAATTCGCATCATGCAGACTCAGTATCCGGATGCTGCCAATCTCAGTGCGGCCCTCATTTCTCCGGCGGAGCAAGCTCTGCTGGAAGGTGCGATCCTCTCTCGCTGTGATGCATTCGATGGCATCGAGGATGGCATTCTCAACGATCCAAGCCAGTGTGATTTTGAGTTGTCGAGTTTGCCCTTCTGTGCGGCCGGGGATAACGATGAGTGTTTTACCGATGAAGAACTAGCCGCAATTCGTGTTATCTACGAAGGTCCCAAGGACGCCCTCGGCAACCCGCTTTATTATGGCTTTCCCTTCGGTGGTGAGGCTGACCGTGGCGGTTGGAGCCAATGGTTAACCGGTGGCACTGGTACTCAGGCTTCATCGGGCAGCGATGGAACACCGGCCATTCCCAATGCTCATTTTGGTTTCAGCACCGGCGTCATGAAGTACATGGTTTTTCACGACGCAGAGTGGGATTACTCAAGCTACAGTTTTGAGCAATTTAACCAGGACGTCGCGCTGATGGCTGCTACGCTAAACGCAACCAGTCCGGACCTGTCCGCATTTCGCGACCAGGGTGGCAAATTACTGATCTATCAGGGCTGGTCTGATTCTGCCATCACCGCGTTGGGAACTATCGGCTACTACGAATCTGCGTTGGCGCAGGACCGATCTGCCGCCGACGATGTAAAATTGTTCATGATGCCCGGTGTGCTGCATTGTAACGGTGGCAAGGGACCATCCTTCGTTAATTTTCTTGAGGTAATAGATCAATGGGTCGAGTCGGGAGAGGCTCCTCGCCAAATTACAGCGAGCTATTCCCGCGACAGCGATGCATCATCCGGCTCACGACCCCTGTGTCCCTATCCAGAAGTAGCTAGGTATTCGGGAAGTGGTGATGACCGGGATGCCGCTAATTTTTCCTGTGTTCTTCCTTGATCGGATTTTTGGCTTAAGCTAACGCCGGGATGTTTAGAATCTGCTTGCGCTGGGAGGCGATCCCGTACTGGTTTTTATGCTTGGTCGGATTATTAAAGCCACAGGGCAATATGCGGCATGGACTGAGGGCGCTCACTTCAGTGACGAGTCTCTGCAGCATTCGATTTACCACTGGTATAGAAAAGAGGCAGGGTAAAAATATTTCTACCCTGCCTCTTCTGTGTTGAACAATCGCGGTTACTTCAGATTGTCGCGCTATCGCCTTCTGGTGTATTTAACCAGTTGTCGTGGTCCCACTTCGGCGCCATAGATGTTGCCGGCGTCATCCACAGCAACCCCTTCGGCCGCACTGGTGCCAGCCGGTATATCCAAAGGGTCGTTGATGAAACCATAGACGAAGGCGCCACCTGCAATAGCGGCGACTCGAATGCCGCGCCGATAACCGGGATTGGATCCCAGGCGGGACTCAGAGTCGGCGACATAGAGGTGATCGTTCTTGTCGATGAAAATACCGCTGGGCCGACCAAACTGGTAATAATCCCTGACGAAGGTTCCGTCCTGTTCAAATACCTGCACTCGGCGATTGCTGCGGTCGCCCACATATAACAGTCCGCTGGAGTCCATCGCCAGTGCATGGGGCGTCCTGAATTCGCCAGGATTGGAACCGGTTTGCCCCCATTCCATCAGGTATTCACCGTCGCTGTTGTATTTGACGATGCGGTTATTGCCGGCGGCGGAATGTCCGTCGGCGACAAAAATATCGCCATTGGGGGCTACATACATGTCGCAGGGCTCGGCAAAAGTATAATCACCTTTTCCCGAAGCACCGGCGGTGCCGATGCTCATCAACAGCTCGCCGTCGGGGCTGAATTTATGCACCTGATTACCCTTGCCACGGGCGGCGTCGGCGCGGGCGTCGGCTACCCAGATATTCCCCTCCCGATCGACGTGAATACCGTGCGGCCAGACAATGATGCCGGCGCCGAAGCTCTGGACCACTTTGCCCTCAGCATTGAATTTCAATATCGGGTCCAGACCGGGTGTTTCCAGGCAATTGCCGTTGCCACCGCAGCGCTCACCCACCCAGATGTGCACGCCATCTTTGTCGGGATAGACAGAACTGGTTGATCCCCAATCGCGGCCCGGTGGATCTTCTGCCCAATCGCTGTGGGTATCCCATAAGGGCGCCGCATCATTTTGTGCCCCTACCTGTCCGATGAAAAATATCGCCGCAACGAACACCAGAAGCAGGGAAGTTCTATTATCGTTGGTTAACATGTGACTCCTCCAAATAATTCGAAAGGTGGTTTGATTGCTTTAACGTTTTTAGTTCTCTTCATTCCCCCTAGGCTATTCTATACACAGTTTCAGGTATTGCTCAAAGAAAGGGCTCAAAGGAAGCACTAAAAACACTCGATCATTGCAGCGCATTCAATTCCAGAAAACAAGCAGTCGTCAGAACGTCTTATCGTTATTGCGCCCACAGGAAAAAGGATCCAATTAGTGCCAATAAATGATAGGGGGATAGCGAATTTGTAGAGTCCAATCCTCGCGTCTGGCTAAAAGCAGGTTTTCACACACCAACACCATAACAACCATCTTGCGGTCATCTGCCGGGCCACAGCGGACATTAATAATCGAATGTTCAAATTAAAAAACATCACTCGTGCAAGCTTAATCCGGCCGCCTATTTTAGATGTGTCTTCAGAAAACGCGAGAGTTCACTATACATATCTTGTGATTCGGGAGAACTGAAATCGAACATATAGCCGGCATGTGACAACCCTTCGTAGACGTGTAGATCGGCTATCACCCCAGCTGCTCTGAGTTTTCGATGTGAGCGAACGGTATCGCTCAGCAGCATGTCCCGTGTGCCCGAGATCAAGAAAGTGGGTGGGAAGCCGTCGAAGTCGCCGTACAGTGGCGAGATCAGCGGGTCTTTCATGTCATGGCCATCGGCATAAAGTGCGGCGGCGCCTGCTAATAAGCCGTCATAACTTACGATCACACGATCGATACCTTCATGGGTAAACAGCGTATCACCGGTCTTGGTGAGATCGGCCCACGGGGTACCGCCGTAGATGGCGCCTGGCACCGGAAGGTCGAGCGACTTCATCTGATGCACTGCGGCAAAAGCCAGCCCGCTGCCAGCGGAGGTGCCGCCAATTGCCAAGGCACCGGCTTCGTGTGTTTTTAGCACTTCTTTATAAACCGCAATCGAATCGTCGACTGCGGCCGGAAATGGATGAGCCGGTGGCATCCGGTAGTCGATGGAGAGTGCGCGGATACCGGCGGCACTGGCAATCCGTGCGGCTTCCATCACGCTGGCGTCGCCGCCTCCCACCACATAAGCGCCTCCATGCAGGTAGAGAAACAGATGGTTACTGTGCTCAGGCGATATCTCGTTAGGGGTGACATGATAGACGTTCACCCCGGCTATCTCGTCTTGCTCGATGCTTACCCCGAACATTTGTTCCAGGTTCTCCAGCGGGATGGTCTGGGCAGCGTCCGCGCCGGCGATCAGCGCTTCCCAAGCCGCCACCGTCTGCGGATGTTGGCTGCGTGCGCCGACATTGGGTGCCGGGGTGTTAGCAATAGATGTTCGAAGTATGTCGCTGGCCGCCGCCGGGGCGGGCAGGGAGCGGCTATCAATCGTCCAATCGTCGGCTTCGGCGGCGAAACTATTGGACAGCGCAACCGGCAACATCATTATGCTTAAGACCAACCACAAGCGTCTGCAAAGGTTCATATCGAGTTCCTTGTCATTTTTATTAGTGGCACCAGACTAAAGTTAATTCAATGGGATGTCCATTTTAAGACAATCGAAATAGCCTAATAAGTAGAGGCCCACTGCCGAACATAAGCGGAGCTCGGCATTGAATTCTGGGAAATCGAACAAACATATACTTTGGAATGTTGGCAGACGCCAGATAGACCTGCAAATTGCAGGGCTCGCGTGGATAGTTCAGCCTCTGTGGAGTTACCCACATAGCAATGAGAAACTTCGAGGCTAGTTGGGGAATGCGCATGCATTAAGTAATCGAAAAGATAATGTGGCTACGATACAAATAGCAGGTTCAGGTATGGAAAACTCAGAGGACATTACTATTGCCATCTTGATCCTGGTTTTTCATTTAATTGCTAATGGGTTTTTTTCCAAGATAGTGCTCGGCAAGGAGCCTTCGACAGCTAAGAGAATGGCCTTGCTGTCGCTGTTGTGGCTTATGCCGGTTATTGGACCTCAACCAGGCCAGATCACAAAATAGGTATTCCACAAAAAATCATCATTTTGCTTTACCCACAATCTTGAAAGTGGCACTGGCTCTGGCAACAATCTCTTTGCCAGAGGTGATCAGACAATTTGCGAAACAAAGCGATCCACCGATCTTGAGGACAGTGGTGTCGGTTTGTAACCACGCGCCGACTTTTGCCGCGCCCACGTAGTCTGTCGATAAAGAGACAGTAATTAGGCCCGTAGATGCCCTCGTTTGCGAATTCATTACCGCGATACAGCTTAAGCCCATGGCGTTGTCTGCGATAGAAGCAATAAAACCTCCGTGGACAAACTCGCGTGAGTTGCAATGGACATCTCGCAGAATGACGCCGATACGGACTTGATCATCCTCAGTCTGCGAATACAGCGGCTCCCAGGGATCCGTGAACTTCGACTGACGAAAATGGGGGCTAAAGCCAGACGGTGGTGTCTCAGTCATATTTCTGTTTCAATCGTTTGCACTTTAGGTAAACTATTTTGTCAGCATCTTAACAGGTCACTCATGCATGAACATCCGCATGATGTGAATTGTGCAAAACCCTTGAAATTCAAATTGTGGGAATAGTTTATTTAATTTGAGAAATCCCTTTGATTCGTTTTATCAAGATGTGTTCCAAAACCCTCAGACAGCACTGCATGAGCCAAATTCTCCTTGAAAAATAGCCACAACGGCGTAGTTTAGGTGGGTACTTCTCAGTTCGATTGTAGTAATCACAAGACGGAGGATCATATGAACAAGCAAGTCCTAACCGCACTGGGTCTAGCTGTTGTCAGCCTGTTAGTCGTGCCGGCACTGATTGCGCAATCGACTGATTTTCCGCGTACGGAATATGGCGTACCTGATATTCAGGGCACCTACACTTACCGAACCCTTACTCCATTGAACCGTCCCAGAGAGCTCGCTGACAGGGCAACGCTGACGCAAGAGCAGGCAATAGAATGGCAGAAGTTCGAGAATCGTCGCCAGAACCGAGACCTTATCATCGACTCGGTGGGGGGAGCCGGTTATCCACCAGGGGTTATATCCTACAATAATTTCTGGTATGAACGCGGCATCGAAACTGTTGCCGACCGTCGAACTTCGCTTATCTATGATCCACCGAATGGCAGGATGCCAGCGGCTAACGAGGCCGGTCGACAACGTTCCCGCGAACGCAGCGAGATTCGAAGACTGAGCATCGGTCCCGAGGCCAGAACCCTGGCCGATCGCTGTCTCATGAGCGGGGGTGCTGGGCCGCCTCTGGTGCCAGGCGCCTACAACAACAACGTACAAATTGTCCAAACCAAAGATCACATCATGATTCTCAGCGAAATGATTCACCGGGCGCGTATCATCAGAATGGATAGCGAGCATCACACACGCCAACTCAAATGGGACGGCGATTCCGTCGCCTATTGGAAAGGGGACACCCTGGTGATTCACACCCAACATTTTTACTATCACCAGAACGGCAGAGGAACTTCTGCCAGCATGCAGGTGGAAGAGCGTATCCGACGACTAGATGAAAATACCCTGGAATACGATTTCACCATAGAAGATCCGTTATCCTGGGATGTAAGCTGGTCGGCAAAATTTCCGATGCGCCGAATCGATGACCCGCTCTATGAATATGCCTGCCATGAAGGCAATCATGGTCTGCCCGGTATTCTGGCTGGTTGGCGACGATACGAATCTATGGGAATGAATGGTGATGGCACGCCTAAGGAATAGTTGTACGCACAGCAATTGCAAGTATTAAGAGGTCACTAGGGAGTAGTGTTTTGGGTTGACCTAAGATTTACTGCTGCATGAGAGGCCGCGAAAGACCTTGGAATATGAAACACCGGCTGATAGATTTAATGCATGTGTTGCACTGACCGGTTGAAATCACAGCCGAAAGTGGACACTTTCTAAAGGACCGAGTTGAAACGAACTCGCAACTCTTCTTGGAGCTAATAATATAAACATCGACCATAAAACCATCGTTCATAGGTTGTTGGTAGTAATCGGAACTTTGGTCCTAATCCCAGTTTTCGCACTTGGTGCCCTGGCGGTCTCGGCGCGTTTTTCCGATGGGCCCTCTGTATTTTTCAGTGGTGGCCCGCTCATTGCCGGTGAGTTGGTGACGGGTCCAGATCCGGATTGGAGCTTCGTACGAGATGTCAGGATCTTCGAACTGCAGCTCCTCAATCCTCCCCGGTCCCGAACGCTTTGGATCGTGGAGCATGAAGGTAAACTCTACGTCAATTCTAACTACATGGGCGGCCTTCGGGAGCGCCTATGGAAGAGATGGCCGGCGCAAGCGGAACGAGATGGCCGGGCTATCATGCGCATCGAAGGTAAGAGGTATGAGCGCGAACTCGTGCGCATAAAGACGGGTGCTGTAGTGGAGGGTATAACTGCGGAGTTTAACCGCAAATATGGAGCCGTAATGACTCCTGTTGACGTAGAGGCAGAGGAATTGTGGCTTTTCGAGATGGCTCCACCCAATATGACCGGAGGTTCAAGATGAAACGAACCTACTGGATTGCCGGTGGTGTGTTAGTCGCCGTCGTACTTATCGTCCTGTTCGTGCCCGGGCTTGGGGAGAGTATCGAAGGATGGCTGTTGAGATTCCTGGCTGGCTGGGGCGGGTAGTT
>JADFOC010000119.1 GCA_022563075.1 Pseudomonadota bacterium | reverse complement strand
TCCCTAACTCCAGACGTAGCTAAAGCTCATCTCAGCCACATTTGTTGCCCATGAATGAGCCGTACTAGTGCCCCGACACCTGTTAGATTGCCGGTGCAGGGGTTGCCTGGGACAGAACTGCAAGGGGCTCCCATGGCAATCACAGGCATTCTGATTTTATTGACTTGCCTTGTGTGCATGGGGAAGAGCAAAATATATGCCATCAGCGGCGTCACTGCAAAGCCCGATTTTAGGGGAGCTGGCACTAATTTCACTTTAATCAAGCACTATTGTGGTGCATAAAGAAAGTGGTCGCACTATATTGGTGCGTTTATGGCGCTGTATAGCCATCGAAGGATTGTTTCTCATGGCCGAGAAAACCTCTGATTGACTGTTATTTTCGCCGATCGAATCTATTCAATACTGAGTTAAACCATGTTGTTCCTGCTCAAGCTGTTTCCAGAAATCACCATCAAGAGCCGTCCCGTGCGCAGACGTTTCATTCGTCAATTACGCAAAAACATCAAGGTGACGTTAGCGGAACTGGATGAAAATGTCTCCGTCACCGGTGAATGGGACAGTATCGAGGTAGCGACAGCGGTCGGTGATGCGCAAAGGGGTGAACCGGGATTGATGGCCCAGTTCGTGCAGAAACTGGCTTGCATACCGGGTATCGGGTGGATTCAAGAGGTATACAAACATCCACTGCCTGATATGGAGGGAATCTTCGATCTGGCCAGGCAGTACTATGGGGAACAACTCACCGGCCAGACTTTCGCGGTGCGTTGTAAGCGCAGCGGCAGACATCCATTCAGGTCGGTGGATGTTGAGCAGTATGTTGGCGGAAGACTCAATCAAAATACCGATGCGGCCGGAGTAAAGCTGGTGAATCCCGATGTTACCGTGTTGCTGGAGATTCGGCATGACCAGCTCTTCATCGTGATGCGCAAGCACAAAGGCTTGGGCGGGTTTCCACTGGGCAGTCAGGATTCGGTATTGTCCTTGATTTCTGGCGGATTCGATTCCTCTGTCTCCAGCTATCTCTGCATCAAGCGTGGCCTGCAAACTCATTACTGCTTCTTTAATCTGGGGGGTAAGGCGCATGAGTTGGCGGTGAAAGAAGTCGCGCTATTTCTTTGGATGAAATATCACAGTTCCCATCGGGTTAAATTCGTGTCGGTGCCTTTCGAAGGGGTGGTACAAGAGCTGTTAGACAAGGTAGAAAATTCACAAATGGGCGTAGTATTAAAGCGCATGATGTTGCGTGTAGCCGATCGAGTGGCAGATCGCTTAAATATTCGCGCCGTGGTCACGGGTGAGAGCATTGCTCAGGTATCGAGCCAGACGCTACCGAACCTGGCGGTGATCGATGCCGTTGCCACATCTTTAGTGTTACGACCGCTCAGTACTACCAACAAACAGGAGATAATCGACATCGCCCGAGTCATCGGCACCGAAGAATTTTCAAAGAATATTCCCGAATATTGTGCGGTAATCTCCAACAAACCCACCACCAGAGCCAGGTTGGAACGGATAGAGAAGGAAGAAGCGAATTTCGATTTCTCGGTTCTTGACGAATCGATCAAAAATACCAATTACCAGTTAATTACCGAGGTCAGCAAAGACTTCAATCAGGCAAGCGCCGATGTGGATATCGTGAATGAGATCGAGGCGGACAGTACCGTCATCGATATTCGGCACCCAACAGAGATTGAACTAAGACCCCTACAACTGAAGCAGACCAATGGCACCGTCGAATTACTTGCGATCCCCTTCTACCAGCTGCGCACCAGTTTTGAGAAGATGGATCGCGATAAACGCATGCTGCTGTATTGCGGCAAAGGCATGATGAGTCGATTACACGCCGCTCACCTGCAGGACGCCGGATTTGCTAACGTGGCGGTGTTGGAGCTGTCGCACACTGATGACACCACTCAATAGCAAAAAAATGCTCAAAAAGCCCATCATTCTCCTCTCTATTCCCCTCTGCGTCGTGTATACTCGGCCGCCTTTTGTGCCGCTCTACGGTGTGTTTGACTGGGGTTGGCGCGCGTTAATTGGGCTAGTCTTAGTTCGGAAAATTGTTTTATTTAGGTAATAAAAGGACGGTGCATTCTAGTTGTGATTGATAAGATTCGAAATATAGCCATTATTGCCCATGTTGATCACGGTAAAACTACCCTGGTGGACAGATTGCTGCAGCAGACTGGCACACTCTCAAGCCGGGGCAAGAAGATCGATCGGGTGATGGACTCCAACGATCAGGAGCGCGAGCGCGGCATCACCATTCTGGCTAAGAACACGGCTATAAACTGGCACGAGTATCATATCAATATCGTCGATACCCCCGGTCACGCCGATTTCGGTGGCGAGGTGGAACGTGTATTGTCAATGGTGGACAGTGTATTGCTGTTGGTAGATGCCGTCGATGGACCCATGCCCCAGACTCGCTTCGTTACCCAGAAAGCTTTCGCCCAGGGTTTGAACCCCATCGTGGTGGTGAACAAGGTAGACCGAGACGGCGCGCGACCGGATTGGGTTGTGGATGAGGTCTTCGATCTGTTTGACAAGTTGGGAGCAACTGACGAGCAGCTGGATTTCCCCGTGGTCTACACATCGGCCTTGCATGGGGTAGCGGGCCTCGAAGTCGATGCCATGGCAGAAGATATGGTCCCGTTGCTTGAAACTATCGTTGAAAAAGTACCGGCGCCGAACGTTGTTGTCGATGCGCCTTTTCGAATGCAGATCAGTGCGCTCGATTACAACAGCTATGTTGGGGTCATCGGTATTGGTCGCGTGGCACGCGGCAAGGCAATCAACAATCAAGCGGTAGTGATCGTGAATCGAGACGGTGAACAACGCAAGGGCAAGATTCTCCAGGTGAAGAGTCACTTGGGCCTGGAGCGCGTGGATGTTGATGAGGGCAGGGCCGGTGAAATCATCTGCATAACCGGTATCGACAAACTAAATATCTCGGATACGCTGTGCGATCCGGATTTCGTTGAAGCGATGCCACCGTTAATTGTGGATGAACCCACCATCAGTATGACTTTTCAGGTGAACGATTCACCGTTTGCCGGACTCGAAGGAAAATACATCACTACAAGACACTTAAAGGAGCGTCTCGATCGCGAGTTACTGCATAACGTGGCCCTAAGGGTTGAGCCAGGGGATACCCCGGACAAATACAAAGTATCCGGTCGTGGCGAGTTGCACCTGTCGGTGTTGATTGAGAATATGCGCCGAGAAGGATTCGAACTGGCGGTGTCTCGACCCGAAGTGATCATTCATGAAGAAAATGGGGTAAAGCAGGAACCGTATGAAGCATTGATGGTTGATTGCGAGGAGCAACACCAGGGCAAGGTCATCGAAGAGTTGGGCTTGCGTCGCGCCGAGTTACGGGATCTGCAACCCGATGGCAAGGGCAGGGTGCGATTACAATTCATGATGCCCACCAGAGGACTTATCGGATTTCGTTCTCAATTCCTTAGCATGACATCGGGTACCGGGGTGATGAGCCATGTGTTTGATCACTATGGCGACTATATAAATTCAGATCTGGCAGGACGTAATAATGGAGTCTTGGTATCCATGGTCAAGGGTAAGACACTGGGCTACGCGCTGTTTAACTTGCAAGACCGGGGCAGGCTTTTTGTCGAACCCAATACCGAAGTGTATGAAGGCATGGTGGTTGGTTTGCATAGCCGCGACAATGATCTGGTGGTGAACCCGACGAAGGCGAAGCAGCTCACCAATATCCGCTCTGCCGGCAATGATGAGAATATCTTGCTTACGCCTCCCCTGATACATAGCCTGGAGCAGGCAATGGAATTTATCGCCGACGATGAACTGGTCGAAATCACGCCAAGTCATATTCGGTTACGCAAGCGATACCTCACCGAAAATGAACGCAAGCGCATAAATCGAGGATCGATGGCGCGAGGGGTCACAGGGTAGTGTGGTAAGAGAGTATTGAGATAAATTTCTCGATTTCACCTACTATGATCCTACCCAAGGATTTTGTGTTCGTGGTTCGGCGAGGTTCCTACATACAGAATGTTAGTTCTCTATCCAGAGCTGAAACCTAACCAGCGACATCGACTCAAAGTATCTGATATTCACGAGTTGTATCTGGATGAGTCTGGTAATCCAGACGGCATTCCGGTCTTGTTCATCCATGGTGGGCCAGGTGGAGGCTGCGACGGTGACTCCAGGCGCTTTTATGATCCGGAAGCGTATCACATCATTACCTTCGATCAACGCGGTTGCGGACGTTCCACGCCGCATGGAGAACTCCGCGAGAATACGACTCAAGATCTAATCGCCGACATCGAGACGATCCGAGATTTCCTAAACATAGATCGTCTGGTGCTGTTTGGCGGCTCCTGGGGAGCGGCATTGGGCCTGCTTTATGCGCAACGATATCCAGAACACGTGCTTGCCTTGGTGCTTCGTGGCATCTTCCTCTGCCGACAAGGAGATCTCGACTGGCTTTACGTCGATGGCACCAATCGTGTGTTCCCCGATTATTGGGAAGAGTTCATCAAACCCATTCCCCAACAGGAGCGCGGCGACTTAATCCAGGCCTATCATGCAAGGCTGGTTGGGGAAGATGAACTGGCCCGCATGGCGGCGGCGAAAGCCTGGTGTGCCTGGGAAGCCAGTTGTTCCACGTTGCGGCCTAACGCCGATATAGTGGCCAAGTTTACCAAACCGCATAATGCGCTGGCGATGGCCAGAATCGAGACCCATTATTTTCTAAACAAGGGATTCATCGAAGAAAATCACATCTTGAAAAATATGCAGGCGATTAAGGACATACCGGGTTGTATTGTGCATGGTCGCTATGATATGGGCTGCCCCCTCAGTAACGCGCTGTCACTACATCAACGATGGCCGGCATCGGAGTTGCATATCATCCGCGATGCAGGACATTCTTCATCGGAGCCAGCGACAGTGGATGCGCTCATCTTGGCGGTACAGGACATCGCGAAAAAATTAAAGACAGTAAGCTAGCCAGTCAATAACAACTGTGCTTGACAGGAATGTGCGAACCCAGTCGAGGGTATAGGCGTCGATCTGCCATTAACCGGCAACGAGTATATAAGACGGATTATTCTACAGGGCTCTGCAAGTGATAGCTTTGATACAGCGAGTAAACTGGGCAAAAGTCACAATAGACCAACAGTTATACTCAGAAATCGGCAGGGGGCTGTTAGCTTTCATTGCTGTTGAGAAGAACGACACCGATGAACTCGCCGAAAAACTACTCCTCAAGATTCTGTCTTATAGAGTGTTCGCCGATGCGCAAGACAAAATGAACCTGGGATTAGAGGAGTCTGGCGGAGACTTGATGTTGGTCTCTCAATTCACTCTGGCAGCGAATACCGATAAAGGGCTGCGACCTAGTTTTTCGTCAGCCAAGTCGCCCGCTGAAGCCGAGATAATCTACGACCACCTGGTGAGTATGGCAGCTACACGACATGACTGTCTAAAGAATGGCAAGCTTGCCAGTGGTAGATTTGCCGCCAATATGCAGATAGCCCTCGAGAACGATGGGCCGGTGACTTTCATTCTTAGGGTTTAGCGAGAGCTTAGTGCGAAATTAGCTCGCGGCTTGATTCTCTTCGTCTCGCTGTCGTTTTCGAATCAGTCTGCCGGCAATGATTCCAACCTCAAACAACGCCCACATGGGTAGCGCCAACATCGATTGGGTGAATGGGTCCGCAGGCGTTAGAAACATAGCGATAACAAAACAAGCAACTATTACATACGGACGTTTTGCAGCAAGTGAATCGGGTTCCGCCAATCCGGTCCAAATGACTATAAAGACGGCTATGGGAACTTCAAAGGCAATGCCAAAAGCAAGAAATATCGACAAGGCAAAACTGAGAAAACTATTGATATCTGGTGCTACCGTAATTCCTTCCGGTGCGACGGAAAAAAAGAAACGAAATACGAAACCAAACAACAGGTATCTGGCAAAGGCAATACCGGAGTAAAACAAGATAACACTCGAAATAAACAGTGGTATAGCCACACTTTTTTCATTCTTATACAACCCCGGTGCTATGAACGACCATAATTGATAAAGGATATAGGGAGCCGCCAGCAGAAAAGCAACAAAAAAAGTGAGTCTGAACGGAGCGAAAAAAGGCGACGTAGGATCAATCGCTATCATCGTCGCGCCTTCCGGCAAGGCATCGAGCAATGGTGTGGCTACGAAGGTATAGATGTCATTTCGAAAAGCGAATAACGCCAGAAACAATACAACAAGTGCAATGATACATCTTAGTATCCGATCTCTTAATTCAACCAGGTGATCGATTAAGGTCAGCTCTTTCTTGTCTTCAGCTGATGTCATTTTCTTGCTTGATATTGGCGGAATCTTTTTCCGCAGTTAATTTCGGGTTCTTGCCAGTGCCGTAGAGTTGCTTTGCTACGTCTTCAATTTGATCACTGACTCCTTTCAATTCTCCCTTTATGGATTTTTCATCACCTGCCTGGAGGTCGCTATTCTTGGAAGCGCCTGGGTCGAAGTTAGCAGTGTTTACAATCTTGTTAACAGATTGTTCTGTTTCTTTGGCCACACCTTCGATTTCTGCTTTTGCCTCAGCTATTTCTTCCAGAACAGATTCGTTATGAAGTTGCCTACGGATTTCATCTGCATTGAGTTCGCGTTCTATTTCTGCCTTAACTTTGTAAAAGCTGCGTCGAAAACGTCCGATCCAGAGCCCGGCTGTTTTGACGGCGCCAGGTAATCTTTCAGGGCCTAGAACCAGCAGCGCAATGATACAAATTAACAAGACTTCAAATGAGCCGATGTTAAACATTTGGTAAAACCCGATTTACGAATTTAATAAGGAACGCGGAGCCAGATACTTATCGGCAACGTAAAAAAGTGATAAGCGGTGGTCTATTTACTTTCCACTTTTTCAGCAGTCGAATCGATAGTCTCGCCGCTGGCCTGTTCAGATTTCTCGGCAACCTGTTCTTGCTCTGCATCTTCATCCTTCATGGCACTCTTAAATCCTTTTAAGGCACCACCGAGATCTGAACCCAGGTTTCGCAATTTTTTGGTACCGAATAACATCACTACGATCACTAATATGATCATTAGCTGCCAAATTCCAATTCCACCTATACCCATAATAAACCTCCAAAGCCGGTAAGCAGTTGTAAATGGGCTTACCGGAAACTAGTTTTGTCGAGATGCCTTTTCTTCAAGGCCGGATATGTTAAAGCGTTTTTCGAGTTCCTCCAATACCTGATTATGTCCCAGATTGAGGTGACTTAACATAACCATCGTATGAAACCACAGATCCGCTGTTTCATTTATGACAGCTTGTTTACTAGCGCTGTCGTTCTCATCATATTCCTTGGCGGCAATGATCGTTTCAGTTGCTTCTTCGCCAATCTTCTCCAAAATCATATTAAGCCCTTTTTCATGTAGACTGGCTACATAAGATACATTGCTGGACGCCGATTTACGCTGTTCCAAAATTGCCGCCAATTCTGTCAATACTTCACTCATTTTACAAATTGCCTAGCTA
>JADFOC010000118.1 GCA_022563075.1 Pseudomonadota bacterium | reverse complement strand
TCTGGCAATGGCTCAGGTTTGCTCGCACTGACCTAAACCCAATCAATTTCATGCTAATCTAAATGATAATGATTTGCATTTAGATAAGTGTTGCGATATTCTTCCCCGCAGTCAATAAACATCGGTAACAAGCATCATTCAGGAGTAGTAGCAGGTGATAGCCAGGAGAAGAATTGCTGCAGTAGTTAGTTTATTTTGCGTGGCAGCAAGCGTTTTAAGTTACGGCGCGGAAAATATCCCTTCGATAGAAGAGTTGTGGGAGATCGTCCAGCAGCAAAGAGCCGAATTAGATTTTCTAAAGCAAGAATTGCAAGCCACTCAGTCCCAGTCCCGAAGCGTGGAGATACAAAGCCTGGAGAACAGCCAGCGCTTAGAGGCAGTGGGGGAGATGATCGACCAGTCGGGAAATTTTCGAGGCAGTAGCTGGGCAGATCGAACTACCATTGGTGCCTACGGGGAAATGCTCTACAACGACGAGACCAGCAGTTCCTCCAGCAAAGAACTAGACATCCAGCGTTTCGTCCTGTTTGTTGCTCATGAGTTTAATGACAACCTGCGCTTCTTCTCAGAATTGGAAATTGAACATTCTTTGATTGGTGACGATGCCCGCGCACCCGGCGCGGTTGAATTGGAGCAGGCTTTTCTGGAGTGGGACTACGCACGCAATCACAGTGTGCTGGCCGGCATGCATCTGGTACCAATTGGAATTCTTAATGAGACGCATGAGCCTAACACTTTTTATGGGGTTGAAAGAAATCGAATAGAATCACGGATCATTCCGACTACCTACCGGGTCAATGGGATTAAATTTGCAGGTCGACTCGGTGGCGGTTTTAGTTACGACCTGGGCATACACGAGGGTCTGTTCTTCGAAAGTGGCAATGGGGGTGAGTTGGCCATTCGGGATTCCAGGCAAAGCGGTGCCAGGGCGGAAATGGATGCGTTGGGTTATACGGCTCGACTGCGCTACACCGGCACCCCAGGTCTCGAACTCGGCCTAACGCTGCACTACCAGAGCGACATGACTCAAGATGCCAGTGCGCGCGGCAACATCGGTCGAGATGGGGTATTTGATGGGTTTGGGAATCCGGTCGACGGCTTGGATGGATTGCTGACCGAAGCGCATATCGTCTATCAGTCTGGACCCTGGGGATTTAGAGCCCTGTTTGCCGAATGGGATATCGATAGCCGCATCCAAGCGGTTGCGAATAACGATCTGAGCAATAACGGTCTGGGTCGAGAGAGCCAGTATGGCTACTACATCGAGCCTTCCTATCGATTCAACGAGAAATTTGGGGCTTTCGCGCGATTCGAAAGAACCAATGAGCGTGCCGGCAGCAACCTGGCGGCGGCCAAAGATAGCGCCACCAGTCGTACTATCGCCGGTTTCAATTATTGGCTTACCGACAACACGGTATTGAAACTCGATTATCAATTTGAAAACGATGACAAAGATCGCGACCTGGATGGGATCAATCTTGGCTTGGGCTGGCAATTCTGATGGCTGGTGGGCCTTGCATAGACGTGATGGGATAGGAAAACAGTGTACATGGCAAAATTATTGACTCTTCGAACGCTGCTAGTAGCATTGGCGGCGATTGCATTACCCATCGCTCTAGCGAGTGATGATCACATACTCCCCGAGGAATTTTTGGGCCAGGTTTTTTCTGGCACCATGCCGCCGAGCAATACGGTCTGGATCACCGGCGAAAAAAAGGACATCGCCGAGACTATCTTGGGGCATAAGCCTGATTTTTTACGCATACGCTACTGGGGCGACAGCGATCGCTCGGCCTGGATTGTCGATGAGGTGGGTAAGACTGAACCAATTACGATCGGCGTGGTGGTTAACAAAAACCAAATCGAAAATATCAAAGTGCTGGCGTTCAGGGAGTCGCGGGGCTGGGAGATCAAATACGATTTTTTTACCCGTCAATTTAACGGAGCCGTGATTGAAAATCAGCAGCGACTGGACCGGTCCATCGATGGAATTAGTGGCGCAACCCTGTCGGTTAAAGCCATGACTAATGTTTCACGTTTAGTGCTCTATCTGGCAGAATCCGTGTCCCTGTAGCGAGCAGCACTGTCTTATCACAGTATTGAATAATAAATCACCCAACAACGAAGTTCAAAAGTCAGTGTTTAAACTTCGCTCACTGCTGAGTCTCCATCGTCGTATGGGGATTACTAGCGCGTTATTCGTCATTCTCTTGTCAGTATCTGGTCTGGCACTGCATCATGGAGAATCACTCGATCTGGATAGCCGATTCATCGATTCTGCGGGCATGCTCAGATGGTACGGCATCGAAGCGCCGGGTATCACACTTAGTCATTCGATTGCGAATCATCGGGCAACGCTGATTGCCGATGCAATGTATTTTGATGATCACCGACTACCAGGAAGTTACAATGGTTTGACCGGCATGGTCGTAGCCGATTCTGAATTTGCTATAGCCACCCACAACCAAGTACTGTTGATATTGGAGAACGGTGAGCTAGTGGAAGTATTGAGCGGCGTGCATGGAACTCCGCGTGGGATTGAAGCCATAGGCACGACGGCTAGTGGCCAGATCTATTTAAACAGCGATGCCGGGCTATTCGAGGTAGATATTGAGTCACTTAGCTGGACCGAGTCAACCCTGCAGCAAGCGCTGATAGACTGGAGCATCCCATCCGCGCCGAGAGCAGAGACGGCTGATCAGATTCAATCAGATTACGCAGCCTCCCTGATAAGTTGGGAGCGACTAATGCTCGATATCCACAGCGGTCGACTATTAGGTGATTTCGGAGTACTACTGGTTGATATCATGACGATATTATTTGTACTTATGGCCGCCACCGGCGTTTGGATTTGGTCAAGACGACGGTCGTAGCTTGGCACGGGGTCAGAGTGAATACCATTTCGGGGGAATTGGAATTGGAATTTTCTGCGACCCACTGCAGGGTTCTCTGAAATGTCAGGTGTGACCATGATCAAGTTCATTATTACAGCGTCCGTCTCTTCATTCTTCTTCGGTTTGTTCGGAATCAACTGGGACGCAATTGATAGTAAAATAGATCTAGAATTTCCTGATATAGCGTTTGTATCCGCGGATCAATTGTCCAGGCAATACATTATTCGAAATTCAGACATGCCTGTTATTATCGATGTGCGTGCTGCCGAAGAATTTCAGGTTAGTCATTTACCTGACGCGCTGAATATCGAAACCGGTGAATTGATTTCGCAATTAATTACCGACAAGAATAGTCCTATTGTTGTTTACTGTTCGGTCGGTTATCGATCTGCTGGCGTCGCGGCGGAATTAGAGCGACTAGGATATACACGGGTGTTAAATCTTCGCCATTCAATCTTCGAATGGGCCAGCAAAGGCCATCCCATGTTAAATGCGACCGGTGAAACGGAAAAGGTGCATCCCTTCAATAGAATCTGGGGGGTTCTGGTTGACAGATCACTGCATGCCTATTCCCTCGAATAATATTAAGTAGGTTCAAACTATCCCATCTCTGCTTGCGACTTAATCTCTATAACCAGTATCCTGTTCTATCTGCGCGATTTGGTCGATTGACCGATGTAGAGTGCACAATAGTGGTAAATTGCCTCTACCGGTACAGGATAGGGAACACATGAGTCTGATCAATGAAGATGAGGCGCTAATTGCAGCAGCTCTTAACGGGTCGGCTTATGCCTGGGAGAAACTGGTTAAGCGCTATGAGGGAAAGATATATAACCAAGGCTTGCGTCTGACCGGGAACGCTAGCGATGCCATGGATCTTATGCAGGAAGTCTTTCTCGGGGTATATAGAAATCTCCATCGATTTCGCGGCGATGCGAAATTCAGTAGCTGGATCTTTCGAATCGCACATAACAAGGCGGTGGATATGAAGCGCCGCAAGCGATTGATGTCTGCGCAGCCTAGATCCAGCGACCAAGATGCAGGTGATGACTTCGATAACATTGCTAGCGAAGCAAGTTATGAGCCAGAGGTGAGGTTAGACGAAGTTCAACAAAATAGTCAGATAGTAACAATGTTAAAAATGTTGCCTATGGAGCAGCGCCTCATTGTTGAGCTGAAGACTTTTCAGTCACTAACCTTTGAAGAGATTGCTGATATGCAGGATATTTCTGTTAATACAGCAAAGACCCGTTTCTATACCGCGCTGAAGAAGCTAAAAAGCGCATCGGAGGAAGATCATGTCCTGTCCTAAAACACAATTTCTGTTGCAGGAATACTTTTCGGATGACCTGGCACCTTTAGCCAGGGAAGAACTGGGAAAACATCTGGCAAATTGTGAATATTGTAACGCTGAATTGGAATCATTGCTGTTGACTCAGAGTACTCTGCGGCACTGGCAAGATCAGCGAGTACCCCACTGGGATCGCGGCTTGAATCTCTTCAGGCGAGAGCATCGTGCGCCCGCCGCTGGTGCCGGCCTCTGGGTTGGCTGGCAATGGCTTCCCACGGCCGCCTCTTTTGCCATGTTGGCTGTGCTGCTGTTCAACCTAACCATTGTATCCGGTGAGCATGGATTTTCTATTTCATTCGGTCCAGCCGCAGACTTACAAGCTCAATTAACCACATTCCAGCAACTTCAGCGGGAGGAAATGCAGTCCCTGGTCACCAGAGTCGAAGATCGCCAAGATAATAGTAACGTACAATTGCTACAGGCGGTTCTGGAGCAGACGCAGCAGAGTACGGCGGAAAACCTGGACAGGATTTATGCTTATTTCGAACAAAAACGCATACAGGATTTACAAGATATGCGGGTGGGCTATCAACAGTTGGTTGACAGCGATTACGAAACCATTCGCTCGCTGAACCAATTGGCGCAGTTCGTCAGTTATCAAAGCGAAATTAGATAAAAGGGGCTGAGCTATGTTGAATCAAAAAATTGTAGGAGCATGTACGGCTCTTCTTTTTGCTACTGCGTTGGTAAATGCTCAGGAATTACAGCTGCAAAAGTTGCAGAGAAATATTGATATCTTCTCGGGCGTGTTGGAAGAAGCGCTGGATTTTGCGGGAGCCACCGGGTTGTTTGGCTTGAGCCTCGGCGGCATCGAAAGCACCTACCTCTATGGGCAGGGCGCCGTACTCAAGATACGTACGCCGCTGGCAAATCGCCGAAACCGGATAAGCCTGGTATCGCTTAGTTCTGCGATGCAATCGTTGCGTTTCAGATCAAACCCTTTCGAAACCCTGCGCAGACCAGTAATTGCAGGCAGGGCTGAACCTGCGACGAGTGCCTTGTCGTTGACTCGCACCGAGGCAGGTAATTTTTATTGGGAGATGATGGATAGGGTTTCCAATATCGATTATTCCCTGGTTGTAAGTAAAGCAATTCAACAAGCTTCAGAATCTGCAAGGTCATTGCGCGCTATGGGTAGCGTCGATGAGAGTGACTACGAAATAATCAGGGCTGAGATCGAAGGGTTGCGTGAAGAAATGCAGGCTAATCTGGAGCAATTGCGACAAGTTGAAGCCGATATCCGAGATACATCTGATGCGGACAGTGGGGTTGCGTCCGATGACAGCAGGACCGGGCTGCAGAGCAGGCTCGATACGCTGGCAGCCGATGTTGCACCCTTGCGGGAGAAGGCGCTGGCCAAAGCTGCCGAGCTATTTGAGAGGAGCAAAGTAGCGGAGCAGGCATACGCCGCTCAATGGCAGCGAGAAGTTATCGAGTTTGAATCCAAGTTGTATGCTGCAATGTGTGACTATAGCTCCACCCTGCGGGAACTGCCTGCAGACGAGAGCGTTTCCATAATTCTTACCGGCTTAGGGGAGGAATCTGAGAACAATCGCCGCACCGATAAGGTGCACGTATTTAGCAAGGCGGATTTGCTGCAGTGCCAAACCGGCGATATCGATCTGGCAACCTTACGGCAGCGATCAATTGAATACAGCTATTAACCAGCGCTTTGCAGAAAGGCATTTGCAAGTAACCGTCAAGCCCCTGCCAAAATGGGCGGAGTGTTTCTAACTTCCGCCAGGGCTCCCGATTGCGCTTTGCTGGTACATTCTGCCGATCAGATTTCTAAAACTAGACTCTACTCAACAATCAAAATGGTGCGCCGGTGATATTGACATCCGCCGGTGCAAACTGTTTTGCAGAATCGCTTGCCTGATACAGCCTGGTGATCAATAAAAGGACACCTGGTACATCGAGCAAATCGATATCGTCAAATATAAGTTTTCGTCGAATACGTTCACGCGTCGTGAACAAGCTTCCATCGTCTTGGAAATTTAAAAATGTAAAATCCTCATCTTCTGTTCCCCAATTACTGGAGATGACCTCTTGACCGATGCCGCCATCTAATCGCGAAAAGGGGTAAAACCATCGTCCGCCGCTGTATCCGGCTTCATAGGTGATTACGTTGCTGTCCGGGTAGTACCAGTCTACGTCGAACACCCGAAAGTAATTGGTCGCCAGGTTGCCATTCGGCCAGAAGATGACCTGGTCCCCATGCAGCCAATGATGTGCCATTACTCTGCCGTTGGGGTAATAGATTACGGTATCTTCCCCCGGCGCAGCGAGGAACACTTGCCCGTTAGGAAAATACCAGGGATCGTAGTAAAGGTCGGGAGAAACCAGGGTGCCATTGCTATAGTAACTGCTGCCCCTGGTATAACTGGTGAGAATTACCGGCTGGCATACCATTCGGTTCATTTCGGCCAATGCATGTTCCATCGCAAGCATCTCATCAATATCGTCAAAATTAGACGGTAACATGGTATTGAGTGACACCATTTTCCCCATAAACTCCAAGGTGGCACAGGCACTGCTGACATTAGCAGAACCCGTGAGTGCGAGTAGATTTGGCGCAAAACCCAACAAAAGTATCATCGCTGCTATGCGGGCACGGTTCATGATTAACCTCCGATCCAATTTCCCGTTAACTATCTTTATTTGTAGCTATTTTCCGGAAGTGTAGCTATCCAAATGTGAACAACGACTGAATGATTGGCTGCTTGACGGTTTGAACGAATCCGCTTTATTCCGGAATTTGGGCTTGGTCTTAGCCTGGAATATCTTATAGAATGCGCGGATAGCGGTCTTCGTGGCTGTGAAAGTAGCCAAGCGCAATAAATAACAATGGCCGACGATATGTAGCTGGTTGTGGGCCCCAAATAATAAGAAGCCGTATTTTAGGAGAACAAGATGGACTGTCCGAAGTGCAATTCCGATATGCAAGAACTTAAGATCGAGACCCTGCATGGCCAGGTGATTATCGATAAATGTAATAGCTGTAAGGGTTTATGGTTTGACAATGGTGAAGCCGAGCAATTAAAAGGCGACTGGATGGCTGATTTTGCCGACAGCGGAGATCCCCAAGTGGGTAAAACCTACAACACGGTTCGCGATATTCAATGCCCTCGTTGTGGCAAGCCGATGATAAAGCTTAACGATCCCAAACAGTCTCACATCGAGTATGAGGCCTGCGAAGAACATGGCATGTTCATGGATGCGGGTGAGTTCACTGACTATAAGCACGAAACACTACTGGATATTTTTCGCGACGTAATCGCTTCCTTAAAGCGTCGCTAGTTCTTCACCGAACTATTTTACTTCATTGCCGAGTGCCATTTGGGGTGTAACC
>JADFOC010000117.1 GCA_022563075.1 Pseudomonadota bacterium | reverse complement strand
GCCTGCTGGATTCGCTCACGGTTTTTATGTAATGAGCGAATCGGCCGAGCTCTCGTATAAGTGCACCGAGTATTACCATCCAGAAGACGATAACAGTTTGCTGTGGAATGATAAAAAAGTCGCGATCGATTGGCCGCTGGTCGATGCTGACCCGCTGCTGTCCGACAAAGATAAAAATGCAAACAGTCTCGCGGTAGCGCCTGTTTACCGGTGAGCACCAATAAGCTTATATTGACTGGTGCCAATGGGCAGCTCGGCAAAACCATCCGTGATCTCTGGGCTACGCATGAAATCTCGGCAAAATTTGAATTGATTAACTTTGATCGAAACGATCTCGATATTACAAATCATAATGAAGTCGATGAAAAACTATCCATCGCTGGCGCAAGCATCATTGTCAATGCCGCTGGTTATACTCAAGTCGATCGAGCAATGCAGGACAGTCAAGAAGCATTTGCAGTAAATAAAGTGGGAGTAACAAACTTAGCAAATTGGGCAGCGGCCAATAGTGCTCGATTGATACACGTGTCCACCGATTTCGTTTTTGATGGATCGAAGAACGAACCTTATAGCCCAGAAGACCAACCCAGTCCGCTCGGTGTTTATGGCGAAAGCAAGTTAGCAGGAGAAGAGCAACTACAAGAATTACTTCCAGACCGTCACCTGATTGTCAGAACTTCCTGGTTGTATTCAGAGCACGGTAATAATTTCGTTAAAACCATGTTACGCCTTATGTCTCAGCGCGACCAACTCAGTGTAGTCGACGATCAGATCGGTGCACCTACCTCCACACGCTCGCTGGCGGAACTTTTGCTAGCCTGTATCAATGGCAAAATACTCAGCGGTCTCTATCATTGGAACGATGGAGGCGGCATCAGCTGGTTTGAATTTGCAATGGCCATACAGCAAGAAGCCCTCACCCAGGCAGTGTTAGATAAAAAGATTCCCATTCAACCAATTACAACAGCGGAATACAAAACGCCAGCGAAACGACCTGCATATAGCGTGCTAAATCGTAGCAAGATTCTGGCTGACTTCGACTGTCCTACAGAAAATTGGAAACAACAACTAAGAGTGGTAATCGACGCAATCGCCAACGCGGAAAATATTGAGGAATGAAAAAAATACTCGTCACCGGTGCGGCCGGTTTTATCGGCTCAAATTTTGTTCACTACTGGCATGGGGAAAATCCAGAAGACCAGATTGTCGTGCTTGACGCGTTAACCTATGCCGGCAACATCAATAATCTAACGGCGCTGCTGGAACAACAAGGATTCAGTTTTGTCAAAGGCTCCATCTGCGATCAGAGCCTGGTGGAATCGCTGCTGTCGGAGCATGAGATCGATACGCTGGTGCACTTCGCGGCGGAAAGCCATGTGGACAGGTCTATCACCGGGCCAGATGCATTCATCGACACCAATATCATCGGTACGCACACGCTGCTAAAGGCTGCCAAAAAAGTTTGGCTGGACGGCAGCGGAAAATCCGATCACTTATTTCATCATGTTTCCACCGATGAAGTGTATGGCACGCTGGCGGCAGACGACCCTGCCTTCAGTGAAGTCACTCCTTACGCACCGAACTCTCCCTATGCGGCCAGCAAGGCGGCGTCCGATCATCTGGTGCGGGCCTACCATCACACCTATGGACTAAGAGTAACCACCAGCAACTGTTCCAATAACTACGGCCCCTACCACTTTCCGGAAAAGCTGATCCCGCTGTGTCTGCTCAATATTCTCAAGGGCAAGTCACTGCCAATTTATGGCGACGGTCAACAGATCCGGGACTGGCTCTACGTCGATGATCACAGCCGCGGCATCGAACTGATCATTAAAAAGGGGCAGGTTGGAGCAACTTACAACATCGGGGGCAACAACGAATGGACTAACATCGATGTGGTGAATCTGCTGTGTGAAATTGTCGATGCACGATTTGAGTCCGATGCAGAGCTGGCCAAGCGATTTCCAGATTCTCCCTGCGCCAACAACACTGCAGCGAAAACACTGATTACTTTCGTCGAAGATCGACCGGGGCACGATACCCGCTATGCCATCGACGCGTCCAAGATTGTGGAAAACTTGGGCTATGCGCCGCAAGAAGATTTTCAGTCTGGTTTGAATAAAACGGTGGATTGGTATTTGGCCAATGAATCCTGGTGGCTCTCAATACTGGATGGGTCTTATCGGCATTCTTGAGGTAATTTTATTTCGAGTCAAGAAAGTCCCGGTTTCTCTGTTTAGGGCGGCTGCATTACAAAAAAGTATTGCTCGTCACCAGAAGAGTAAGTCATTTTTATGTCGTTGCTGCCATCACCATTTATATCAGCGACGCTGACAACGCCAACTTTTGAGCTGACAAAATTTTCCGCCCGTCTCACGATATAGTCAGAGAACAAGGTAACGGCTTCGGTGCCGTATTTAAGATTCACCAACCCATAATCGCCTAATACTACATTACTCAACCCGTCCACTATATTCAGGTAATCAACGAGTTCCAGGCCATCATACGGCGCCGGGGTGAGGACTTGTTGTCTGAAATCGGATTCGTCCCTGAAGGTAACGACAAGCAGAGCTTCGTCGGGAAATGAAGGATGCGCGATTAGGGCGATACCTTCTGTTGTAGCCGTACTTAAGGTGCCCACGCTTATCGGCCGGACATTATATCGATCGTAATAGGAATTGTGAATTTCCAGCACACCGGCGGCATTTAGTTCCAGCGGTGGTGGCCCCTGATCGACCTGGATCGTGATATTGCCATTCGCGGTCACTTCGAGTTCAGGCAGGGATACTTCAGCCAATTTTTCCTGAAGAATCGAAAGCCCCTTTAGCGCAGGCTGAAATTCGAAGTTCAGTCCCTGGCTGGTGACAAATCTGCCGTTCTTGTCATCGTAGATGATGATCAGTGGTTCGAATCCCGATACGGCCCGGGTAACAGCGATGGGTCGAAGATAGTATTTGTCATCCCCCACAGCAATGGTGATGATTCCCGAGCTGTCCTGTTCGGCAACCAGATCGGTAATTTTCAGCACAGGAATTTCATTAATCGTCTCTAGAAATGTCTTAGTGGCATCCAGCAAAGAGGCTTGTTTGAGGTCGATCAATGGCGGTTGAGTGATGTTGTCATCAACCAAGCTCAGCGTAGTAAGAAGCGGCGTAAAATCGAGATCGGTGTCTTCGATGGTAATGGTGGCCGTCTGGATTTCGCCAATTGTTGCCCCGCCAGTAACGCTGGATAATTCAATGCTAAATGTTTCGTCGACTTCACCAATATTGTCGTCGACTAAGGGAATTGAAATTGTCTTAAGGGCTTCTCCATCTGCAAATACCAAGGTTGTTTCGACACTTTCATAATCTGAATCTTTACTGGCAGTGCCGTCCTTGGTTGCGATACTTACCGACACCTCACCGTTGGTCCCAATGGTCCTGCTGACAGTAACCATGACAACTTCGTCATTTTCAGAAATCGAATAACTGGCCGCAGACAGAGCCAACTGGCCTTCTTCAAAATCGCTGATGGTGACCAGCGTAGTGGCGACAGTGCCCAGAGTATCACCGGATGGATTAATCAGTTCTAACTGAAAGTTTAAAGACCCATCAACAATGGCGTTATCAATGATGGTGATCGAGAATTTTTTGCTCAAAGTGTCCCCGGCAGTCCAGCTCAGCACCACCGAGATATTGAGAAAATCCTTGGACGCGACGGCGGTACCGTCAATGGATATGACCGTAACGGTGGCCGCGGCGCTTACATTGCCGCTGCGACTGACGGCGACCTCGAAGCTCGATGCATTTTCCGCGATGGCATAGCTGGACAGCTCAAATTCCAACGTACCTGCCGATAGAGAGCGGCAAAGCAGTACCCCGGTTATTGAAATCAACAGAAATGCACGGCGCATCACCATCCCTCTGGCGGTTTATCGATAGGCTATGCCCTCATAATAGATTAGCATTGGGAATTATCTAGTCATCCTGTAGGCGCAGAGCGGGCTAGAGCGTTATATGCCTATATGCCCGGGCGTGAGAATTACACAATAACGAGAGCACTATCCGATGAGTTTTAGGCGAAAACTTTGCCTTTGCGTGTTTCTTCACACCTGGATGGTTCAGGTGGTGGCGTTCGATATAAGTGGTTCCAAATGGCTCGGCGCCGAAACCGATTTCTATGTGGATATCGACGGCAGTTCAGCCACTGGAATCAGTTGGAATACGGCCTTCATAGAAGCCATGGCTGACTGGAACAGAGAGACGGTATTCAATTTCGTACTAAAGCAAGAGCATCTGGATCCCTGTTTGGATGATGGACTCAATAGTGTCGATTTTACCGAAGACGTTTGTGGATCAGAGTTTGGCGAAAGTGCCCTGGCGGTCACGCTAAGGAGTTTTTCCAGTCAAGTGTTGGGCCCACCCAGTATTAGTGAGTCAGATATCGTTATCAATCAAGCTGTAGACGTCGATATTTTCGATGGGCGCTTGGTTCAATTTGGGATGAATTTCAACGGCCTCGATTTCCGCCGCATCGCGCTGCATGAACTCGGTCATGCGCTGGGCCTGGACCATGAACCGGTCAATGCTGCCATCATGGCTGCCAGCATTGGCAATCTGGATCGTTTGCAGGCCGATGATATTCTTGGAGTCGACACGCTCTATGGGGGGTTGTCGAATTGCCTGATTCAGGACCTGAGTTTTGGACTACTCACCAATGCGCTCGACGACAGCGATTGCACCGTTCAGGAGTTGACCGTGGGTGGCGGCGATACCAGCTTTATCGATATCTATCGATTTGAACTGAATAGCACCACCGAGCTGGAATTCAGCATGACCGCGTCTGTGTTGGAATCTGTGTTGCTGCTGGCAGACACCAATTTGCAGATTATCAGCGTCGATGCAAATACCAACGACGGTTGTAATTCTGTTCTCACTGAGACCCTGCAACCGGGAATCTATTTTTTGCTGGCGAACACCTTCGATATACCGCCAAAAGAAGAATGCGGTACCGAGGGCGATTATCAAATTGCTTCATCCTTTACCAGCACTGGATTTTCTTCGTTGGGGTCAACCACCAGTCTCCTCGGCGGTTCTTCGACTGCCTTATTTTCCGGCGGAATTACCGCCGACAATGGACTCACTTACCAAAATCGCTTCGGCCCCGGTGATTCCCTGGATATCACCATGCAGATTGAAATAGATCCTCAACATCAGGGACTGGCTGGGTTTCTAGTAGTGGCTGCACTGCTGGAAGAACAGACTCTCCTGTTAAATAGCCTGGGCCAATTCGTCGACAGTGCGGCCAATCCTGGGGTCATCGTCAGAGCCGCCAACAGAGTCCTGTCAGCCATCGAAGAGCTGACGGTAGCGACCGATCTAATTCCTGCAGAATTGGGTATCGACGATATCGTCGTGGATTTCATCATCGGCTATGGGCTGAGCAGTGAACCGGAGGAAATCTATTTTCATCGAGTCCCGCTAAATCTCACGGTTTCGCCGTAAATGCACCTGCGGCATGCCTCCAGCGTCACCATCGCCACCAAAGCGCTTCAATCTCCTGACATCCACTCTTATTCCCGCCTGCTACAATTAGGGGTATAATCCGCCTGCATTTTTTTCTGGCACCCGTAATTCGTAATCGGCGCCAGTAAAACCGAGACCATCACCCAGCTTATCAGCCAAGAGGAGCTACATTCTGTGCCACCAGTCGGCGCTCGAGTTCGCTGGGTCCTACTGACCCTGATGCAACTGACACTCTTCCTGCTGATCAGTGGCGGTGTGTCGGCACAGCAAGCTACCGTGGAGAATATCCGGCCGGTGGGGCAAGTGTGTTTGGCCGGTCAACCCTGCGTGGGCATCATTGCCGACAGCGCTGCAGCAGGTTCAGTAGAGCCGGCGCCAGAGGCCGCCGCCACCATAGCCCAACCAGCGAACGCCCAATCCGAGCCGGTTGCACAGTCCGAGTCAGTTGCACAGTCCGAGCCGGTTACACAGTCCGAGCCGGTTACACAGGCAGAGCCGGTTGCACCGGCAGAACCAGTTGCGCAGGTAGAATCGGAAGTAGCCGTATTCGATGCGGCGACAACTTACCAAATGAGTTGCTTCGCCTGTCATGCTACCGGTGCGGCTGGAGCGCCGGAACTAGGCGATCAAGAGGCCTGGTCGGTACGCATGGAAAAAGGCATGGAGGCGGTGATGGCTAACGTGATTACGGGGTTGAATGCGATGCCGCCAAGAGGCCTGTGCTTCGACTGCAGCGATGATGATCTACTGGCGCTGGTTGAATATATGGTCAAGCAATAGGTCTGGGTCTATGTTTACCGCCAAATTTTAATTTACATTCGTAAGGAGCTTAAAGTGTTAACTGTTAAGAAAGTGACCTCGTCACCACTGCTTAGAATCAGCCTGTTGTTATCAGCAATTTTGCTTGCCACTGCAAATTTCGCGGACGACAGTCAACAACCCCTGCAACTGGCGGCCCTGACCGAAGGTTTCAATGCAGAGCAAACCTATATGCAATCATGCTTTGCCTGCCACAGCACCGGCGCGGCGGGTGCACCCAAGGTAGGCGAAGGCAATGCCGCTGAATGGGCGCCAAGAATGGAGAAAGGCCTGGATGCGGTGGTTAACAATGCCATTAACGGACTGAATACGATGCCACCTAAGGGACTCTGCTTCAATTGTACCGACGAGGATCTGCGTGCGATCGTTCAATACATGCTCGATAGCAGCACCTGAGTCTATTCCACCAAGCATGAAAAAATGAGCTGCATGTGGCTCATTTTTTTGCCCGAAATTTGTAGTAACACCGCGAATTGGACTATTGCTTAACGTGCGCTCAGGGCTGTCAGTTAACGGCCGCTCAGGGCTGTTAGTTAACTTTCGATCAGGGCGGCCTGCTGATGTCATTAGCCACTGTATTTTCCTGCGCACCGCTGGGTGTCGACGCCGTGCATGTCTGCGTGGAGACGCATTTGTCCAATGGTTTGCCGGGCTTCGCCATCGTTGGCCTGCCCGAGACCGCGGTGAAAGAGAGCAAGGAACGCGTTAGAAGCGCCATCCTCAATTCGGGTCTCGAATTTCCGACCCGGCGGATTACGGTAAACCTGGCGCCGGCGGATCTACCCAAAACCGGTGGACGCTACGACCTCGCTATCGCTTTTAGTATCCTGGTGGCTTCCGGACAAATTGATGCCGAAGCTTTAAACAGTACCGTATTAATCGGCGAACTGGCGCTGGATGGATCGGTGCGCTCGGTGCATGCGGCGGTACCGGCGATCCTCGCCGCGCGGCAGAAAAACCGCAAGATCATCTTGCCCGAGGCGAATAGCGCTGAACTGGCCGTGGTGGGGTATGCGCGAGGGCAATGTGTAAATTCTTTGCTGGAGATGGTAAATCATCTGCTTGATGGCACCGAATTAGCTGGCTGCAAGCAGGCACTCGGTCAACCACAGATGCCCCGGCGCGAGTTGTGGCGCGATCTTCAAGAAGTGGCGGGCCAGGCATTCGCCAAGCGAGCGGTGCAGATCGCGGCAGCCGGCGGCCACAACTTACTGATGATCGGACCGCCGGGAAGTGGCAAGACCATGCTGGCGAACACCCTGATCGGCCGGTTGCCGG
>JADFOC010000116.1 GCA_022563075.1 Pseudomonadota bacterium | reverse complement strand
TACGATTTGAGGGAAACGTCTCGATGACCCGTTTAATAGCATTCACTCTGCTGCTTTCAGTTGGCCTGTTCCAGGCATCTGTCAGCGCAGCGCAATTTGAAGTCTCTCAGGAAAAAGATGGAGTAACCGTTAAACTCGACGGTAAACTTTTCACTCGCTATTTGATCAAGTCGGGCGCGAAACCGATCCTTTGGCCCATTATTGGCCCGACAGGAAAAGAAATGACCCGAGCTTATCCTCTGCGCGAAGCAACGCCGGACGAAAGAGCCGATCATATTCATCATCGATCATGTGGTGCAAACCAACTTGCTGCCACACAGTGGCTGGACTATTCCACCCGGCGATGCAAACTTTGAAGTGAATAATACCCATGAGATCGAAGAAGATATTTTCCTGTTATCCATGGGACCGCACATGCACTACCGCGGCAAAGCCATGCGTTATGAGCTGGAGTACCCCGATGGTGAAAGAGAAGTCCTGCTGTGGGTGCCAGACTATGACTTTAACTGGCAATTTCTCTATGAGTACGAAACACCCAAGTTTATCCCGGCAGGATCAACCATCCACATGAGCTGGTGGTTTGATAATTCAGTAGCAAATCGATTCAATCCCGACCCCACAGCGGCCGTGCAATACGGACCTGCCACCACCGATGAAATGGCCAATGCACGCATTTACTATGCCCCCACTACCCCCCGCGGTATCGTGGTAGGTGGCGATTTGCCTGAAGATGTTTTACAGGCAGCGAGGGCCGCAGAGCAGAGACGCAGAGAACGCGCCAACCTGTTGGATTTCAGTGAAAACGATTTGAAGTGGTTGACCGAGGACAGCCAGTAACTGCAGACATCCGTTCAATCTCAATTCAGAACAGCGAGGGTGAAACCCATGCGAACACTAAAACCAGGAAAAATGATTTCACAGTTGTTCCTCGCCTCGGCTTTGTTTGGCCTCGGCAGCTGGTCGCTGTTGGCCCAAGAGAATTGGATAAATGCACGCACGCCGGACGGTCAACCTGACCTTCAGGGCTTATGGACCAACGACACAATTACGCCGATGGAGCGTCCCGCGTCGTTGGCTGGACAAGCATTTCTTAGCAGCGATGAGATCGCCGCGATGGAAGCTCGCATCGCCCAACGTCGCGCGTTTGCGGATGACAACATCGTCGTCGAAGCAGGTGGCAACATTGGAGGTTATAACCAGATCTGGTTGGATTCGGGAGATACGGTGTTATCTACTGGCCAGACCTCGCTAATTGTCGATCCACCCAATGGCAGAGCACCCATTCGGCCGGCAGCAGAAGCAGCGAGAGACTATGGCTTCGCTAATATTCAGGACCACTACATTCATCACACCGTATGGGATCGATGCCTGACTCGCGGGGTCCCCGGCTCGATGCTACCTGCCGGTTACAACAATGCCTATCGCATCATCCAAACACCAAACTACGTTACCATCGTGCATGAAATGATTCATGATGTGCGGGTCATTCCTCTTAACAAATCAGCCCATATCGACTCGAAAGTAAAATTATGGATGGGCGATTCGGTGGCACATTATGAGGGTGATACGCTAATAGTCGAGACAACCAATTACAATAACCGGGGCATGATCGCCAGCAGCTCTGCCGGAGGTAGATTAAAAGGTGTACCTGTCACCGAAAATCTTCATGTAGTGGAGCGATTCACTCGCATCAGTGAAGGCACGATTATCTGGGAAGCGACTATCACCGACCCTGAAATCTACACTCAACCCTTCACCATCTCCATGCCGCTGACCCGGGATGACGAATACGTCATGTACGAATACGCCTGTCACGAAGGCAATTATGCGATCCCCAATATTCTCAGTGCTGGTCGCGCCGCAGAAAAAGAACAGCAGTAGCTTAAATCAGTCAGTACTTAGGCGGCGGCAGGACTCCAGTGTTTTATTCGAATCGTCACTTCTTCCATGCTGTGCTTGCAGACCCCGGAGCGGGCGATCAATTTCGTCTCACAGACATCACAGCGCACACATTCCTTGAAATCGATGTCCGGGCCTCGAATCGCGCCGGTCGGGCAGGCATGTTCGCACACCTTGCACACCTGACATTGTTGCACACGTTTGATTCGCCATGGCGAGACTAAGGCAAGTACGCCCAGTGAAGCACCCAAAGGGCAAGCGTAACGACAATAGAAGCGCTTAATAAATGTTGAAGCCAGTATAAAAGCAATCAGAATAATCCACAGTACCACTGATTGACTGAAGTAAAATAAAGTACCGAATGGTTCGAAATACTGGAACACACTGAACTCGCTGTAACTCAGGGACATCACCAGCAGCACAGCCAGGATAACGTATTTGATATAAATCGCTTTGTCGTGAATAGCCTGGGGTAAGTTTTTCTGGAAGTGCCGTGGCACCAGCCGAGAAATAATATCCTGCAAGGCGCCAAATGGACATAAGGACGAACAAAAAACCCTGCCCCATAACAATGTCGTTACCAGGGTAAACACGACTATTATTAACAGCGGCAAATCATTCAAGAACAGTGCAGGTCCCTGTTTGATTGCGTTGGTTAAGTGAGAAATGGAGAGAAATGTACCATTAATAAAGCCCAGGTAGATGAAGGTACATCCCAACGTGAGCCAACGAATATTTGTGCTCTTGCGCAAGAAAGCCGTCATCACCCCCGCTAACAGCAATAACAAGGCGGCAACTTCAGACCAGCGAGCGTTATTGATCATTCTCACAAAAGCACTCTGCTCCGCGAAATCATCAAACTCGCCTCCGTAAGAGGCCAACAACTCGGCTGAAATGGGTGTTCCCTGTGCCAGCGCCAAAGGAATTGGCGGCACCTGATACTCTATAGACGCGGAGTTTTCGAATGCCGCTATTTCCGAACCCGTGTCATAGAGGATGTTAAAAGATCGACTGATGTCGATGGCTTCATCGAGAATCATGGCGCCAGCGAAACGTACCTGATTCGCAATCTTGCCATGGTCGGCACTGCCCACATAGACGAAGCGCCGGCGGATGATGGGGTAGAGCTGGTCATCCTGCCGAACCGCCAGCCTTTCCTGCCGAAATGGCATGGATGCGTCGCCAGCGATGCCAACCAGCACCATATAGCCATCGCCAACACGGCTACTGGCCTCCCGGTCTGCTCGAGAATAATCGTCGACTCCCACCAGAAGCTCGCCCAGTCCGTCATGCCCGAGGAAGGCAAAGGAAAGATGAAGTTCGGTAAAGTCATGCAGAGGAATGATGAGTTTGTTAACCAATCCAGAGTCCGTCATCTCCTGCCACGTCTGTTGTTGCAATAGCTGCAGAGCTCTGGCGCTTGCAGAGGAAGCAACAACAAACTCGGAATCGTTGAGATAGGTTTGGGCAACCCGGCGAGCGGCGTTGCGAATGCCTCTGGACACGGCCCAACTGGAAATAGTGGCGCGCGATACGCCATCTATATCTCTGCCCACACGAAAACCTTCGATAATGTTCTTGTCCGCAAATTGGTTGGGGAAACGCTCGGTGGCCAGAAAATCCCCGCGTATGCTTCGATAGGATTCCCGATAATACAGAATCTTCATACCAGTAATGGTGCCTTCCAGATCCATGCCCACCAACATTTCGATTGGCGCACTGTAACCTATTTGCTCAGGCGGCAAATCGGGAGTTTCAAACAAATAACCGATCAGATTAGGCGCTGCACTTCCTGTCGCTTCACTGTAGGCTCGGTAGACTGGTGGCACACCTTCTTTGGCGGAGAAACTGTCGGCCCCGGGAAACACCTGCTTCATCAATGCCGGGTCTACTGCCAAAGCCGCTTGGGCGTTGACCGCTTGTGGAATAAAGCCGACGGCAGCAAAGCAGAGAGTTGCTACGACTAGCAGGATTGAGCAGTGACGCAGGCAACCGCGTCCAGAAAAGGCCTGATACGACATACTTATTCTTCTAAATACATAAGGTGGCCGTATGCTACACAATGCCGGGGTGGTGGTTCAAGTCCAACCATAGCTACTAGTCAAATCAATGGCTTAGACATAAATCGAAATTAATAGTACTCCTGCGACTAGCCTATGTCTAACTTGGAAAAGCGCTGCGCTGCACTTGTTTTTGACGTCTTTTCGCGGCCAGAAGCAAACGCTTAGATCAGATCTTTCAAATAACTGCAGGCCTGCAAGAATCTAAATTTACCGCTGCTTAGCAAACCCCATGCACAGAATCAGTTAAAGATCAGCCGCTAATTCCCTGGTCAGATCCGCCGCCGAAATTTCCTTACAACCGGTTGCATTTTGTCCGCACCAAAGTGGCGAAAAATCACCAAGACCTCTGCCCTCCGCGTTTTTTCGCAACGCAGTAATGGCAGGAGACGCCAGCGGAAATTCAGGCGCATCGCTATTCATCGGACCAATTTCCTTGATCGCGCGATTTACAATGCCGCGAGCTGGCCCTCCAGAAAAGAGATTGGTAATGACGGTATGCTGAGCATCTTCACTCTTTAGAGCGGTTCTGTGTATCTGACTTGTCCTGGTTTCAGAACACAGCAGATAGGCAGTACCAAGCTGTACGGCGATTGCGCCTAGAGATAGAGCGGCGGCAACACCACCTGCATCGGCAATACCGCCAGTAGCAATCACCGGCACTTTTACTTTTTGTACAAGCTGCGTTAACAACTCAACTGTTCCGAGCTGAGTGGTCAAGTCTTTGGACAGAAATATGCAACGATGACCACCCGCTTCAATCCCTTGTGCAACGATACCGTCGGCGCCATTTGATTCGAGCCATTGTGCTTCCTGCAACGTGGTTGCACAGGCAAGAACCGTTGCACCCCACCCTTTTATCCGCTTCAATAAATCATCTGCGGGTAAACCGAATTGAAAACTTACAATGCAGGTTTAAATTCCTCTAAAACATCTGCCACCTTGTGATTGAAAGGCTCACGTCTTCCGCCCTTAATAATGTCAGCAGCACTGAGCCCATATTCAGTAAAATAAGGTTTCAGTAGCATTCACCATTTTGATTCACGCTCAGGGTCAGGTACAGGCGAAGCGTGGCAGGAAAAATTAATATTAACTGGCTTGTCAGTTTGCGACTTAATTGCAGTCAGTTCGGCATGAATCTCATCGATGTTCAGCATAGCGCAAGCTAAAGAACCTAAACCGCCAGCTACAGATACAGCCACCGCCAAGCCGCTATCTTGAACTCCCGCCATAGGAGCCTGAATAATTGGAAGCTCGATACCTAGAAATTCTCTAATATTCATTTCTTAACTAACACCACCAATTTGAAAGTACCAGCAACGCGTTGAGCGGCCAGCGGACACTATCGGGTTGATGCATCGACCGATTGAACTCACAGCCGAAAACACACCTCCGTTACGGAACCTTCCAGCACGTGCTTTTTAGCACCTATCGTTCCAATTCCAACGAGTCAAGAAATTCCAACAGGATTCGATTTGTTTCCTCCGGCGCCTGTTGCTGGTTACGATGGCCGATCCCTGGAAGTAGAATCACCTCGCGCAGGTCAGCGATGTAGCGGTTACCCCGCTGCGCCAGCTGTTCTTCAGTGGCGCCTCTATTCACAATATCCACTTCACCGGCGAGAAACAATGCGGGTTGAAGAATGCGGGCGCCGGCTAGCTGAGGTGTCAGATCCCAGTTGCGGGCAAGATTGCGGTAGTAGTTAATGCCACCCCTAAAACCAACACGGCTGAACTCACCCACATAGTAGGCGAGGTCTTCTTCGCTGAGCCAATCGGGCAGTCGAATGGGTTCTCCCAGGCGTCTTAACCAGCCTCCGGCACTGACTCTTGGATCGGTTACCTCCGGAGGTCTGGTCGGTGTGCCGGGTGATCTTGAAGTATACAGGCGGCTGATTAGACCACGGGGATCGGCATCGAACTCGGCTTCCGCTACACCCGGCTCCTGGAAGTAATCGATGTAAAAGAAATCTGCATCCGGCTCCTGACGAATTTTTCTGGCAGGTCGCGTCTGGGAACGTCCGGAATAAATTACGCTCATACCCACCACGGCAGTAAAAATCTCCGGGTAGAGCAGCGCGCTCTGCCAGGCGATCGGCGCTCCCCAATCATGGCCCACTATTACCGCACTCTCTGCGCCCACGGCAGTTACTATGCCGGCTACATCGGCGGTAAGCTGCAGAATATTGTAATCTTCAATTTCCGCGGGGATATCGGATCCACCGTAGCCTCGCATGTCAGGCACTACCACGTGGTAGCCCGCTGCGGCCAGTGGCTGTAATTGATGCCGCCATGAGTACCAGGATTCTGGCCAGCCATGCACCAGAATCACCAATGGGCCCTCACCTGCCTCAACCAGTCTTAGTCTTATGCCATTAGACTCGACATAGCGAACCTGGCCACCGAATTTTGCTGCCATGGTTTCTGTCGAAAGGGATTGCGTCAATGTTTGTTCCGCTGCGAATGCCTGGGTACTTTCTGCTGCACACCAAGATAGCAATACCGAAGTTCCGAGACAAACGAACCAGCTGCAGCGAAACCAGCCGCCGATCGAATTAATCAATAAGCTGGAAGGGTATCGCGAGCTCATGTTAATGAGCCGGTAATTTTGATAAATGCTGGGTCCATGAGTTGTATTAACTAAAGTCTACTACCCGGTGCAGTAATCGATCTGCTGCATCATGGCTGTTGTTTGTCTACTGGTCAACTGCGTAGCAATTTCCGAAAAACGCGATTATAAATGGGCGCCAGAAATAAAATGCATTGGTTTGAAAAAATTCACTATTGCTAAGTGCAGACATAAGACATGTTGGTTTTATCTAGTTATGTCAATAAGCGGGTTTACATCTTCTGAAAGTTACGATTTCGAGATTTGAGGATGGCAGTGTGAGACAAGGAGCGTCGTCTCCGGTCGCCGACAAAACTGACGCTTCTTTTTGTTTTATTTCTGCTGACGAAAAACTGTGAGTGACGGCCCCTTGGAATCTCCCGCATTCTTCGATGTGATATCCAGGGTGCTAAACAGAGCAAGCTCAGAACCGCAGGTTGTCCCGCAGCAGTCGCAGTGATTCGATTGATCCAGTGAATAGCTTATCTGGAAAGCGTCTATGGGCGAGTAGCTCGGCGTAGATGTCGCCTGCCATGAACTCATTCAGACCGATTCCGGCGAGGTACATCAGCCGCAGGTTTCGGTCCCGATTCACCACCGCGGTCTCGAGCCAGGGAGCCAGGTCGCCCGCCCCGGCGGCGTACGTCGTGAGCAGATCGATGGCTTGTGGGAAGCCAGCCTGTGACAGAGACCTGACAACCTGACCATACTCGACGCTCTGCAGCCGTTGCACGAACCGATCTACGTCGACCTTGAGTTCGCCATTCTTGGCGGCGAGTACCAGGTCATAACCCTCACCATCGTGGGTGTTGCCCCACACCGTGGCCTCGGGAAATGTCTGGAAGAAGGTTACGATCTCGCTCTTCACCGCCGCCATGTTGCTTTCGTACAGCGGCACCCATTGCGTGATCACTCCACCGGGGTTCAAGTGTGATCGGGCGAGATCGAAATACTCCCTGCTGAACAGCGCAGCCGCTCCTTTCATCCAGGGGTGGATGGGGTCGGAAGTAATCAGGTCGAAGGTTTCGTCCGTGGTGAGAAGAAAATGACGCGCGTCGTCGTAGATGACTTCAACCCGAGGATCTGAGAGCAGCTTATTGTTGACCTCGCTGAAGTAGGCCGACGATGCTTCGATG